>JAGCIZ010000292.1 GCA_017648235.1 Paludibacteraceae bacterium | reverse complement strand
TTTATCAAAAGATTGAATAATTTTTTGTACTTTCGCCGCCGATGAAAAAAATTGCTATCATTTTATTGTTGTTTTGTTTTCCTCTTTCTTGTTTGTTTAGTCAAACACCTGAGGAAAAGCCACAAACTTTACAGTTTGAGGTAAATGGAATTACTTTTGAAATGGTACTTGTGAAAGGCGGAAAATTTATTATGGGTCGCACTCTGGAAGAGGATTACGATGTTTTTCGTGACGAAAGTCCTAAGCATACTGTAACACTTTTTGATTTTTATATTGGAAAAACTGAAGTTACACAGGAATTTTACAAAGCTGTAATGGGGGAGAATCCAAGTAACTTTAGAGCTTATAAAAATCCTGTAGACAATGTGAGTTGGGAAGATGCGCAGGAGTTTATCAAACGATTGAATTCTTTATTGGGAAAGAATTTCCGTCTTCCAACAGAAGCGGAGTGGGAATATGCTGCTCGAGGAGGACAAAAAAGCAAAAATTATAAATATAGTGGAAGCAATAAAATAGAACAAGTGGCATGGTACGAAAACAATACCAAAGATGCCAAGCATCATAGAAGAGCAGGGGTATTGTTGCCCAATGAACTTGGCATTCATGATATGAGTGGTAATGTATGGGAATGGTGCAACGATTGGTACGATGACTATTCTAAAGATCCACAAAAAAACCCTATGGGTCCGTTTTACGGAGATTTTCGCGTACTGCGTGGAGGTACATATATTGGTACTTCTCAGAGTTGTAGATCGACTAACAGAAGTTCTGAACTTCCTACAAAAAAGAGTAATTATATTGGATTTCGTATAGCAATTCATTTATAAATAAAATAATATAGTAAGAAATAGTTTTAATAATGAAGAAAGTATTTGGTTTAGTTTTTTTAGCCTTTTGTTTTACACAGGTTTTCTCAAAAGGGTTTGTTGAAACTGCCTTTGATTTGGAGCTAGAAATGGTTTATGTAGAAGGTGGATCTTTTATGATGGGCAATAATACCGACAAACTGAGAGAAATAGATGAGGAAGTTGTTAGGAAAGTAACATTGGACGATTATTATATTGGAAAGTTTCCTATTACCGTGCAGCAGTTTGCAATCTATATTGATGATATAAGTAGAGATATAAATAGTCATTTTTATTTTCATAAGACAATTGCTGAACAAAAAGGTGGAGCTTATGTTTGGGATCTTGAAAAAGCTATGCCCGAATGGAAAGAGGGGATAAATTGGCGCTATAATGAGTATGGTCAGTTGATGGATGAAGAAGAGTATTATGAACATCCTGTTGTTTACATTAGTTGGGATGATGCTTTGGCTTTTTGTGAGTGGTTATCTTTGAAAACAGGGAAAAAATATACTTTGCCTACCGAGGCCGAATGGGAATATGCTGCACGAGGAGGGAAGAAAAGTCGCAATTACACGTATAGCGGATCAAATGAACCTGAAAAAGTGGGTTGGTTTTGGACAAAGAATATGAAATATGCTGCAATGCAGCCTATAGGACAAAAATTGCCAAATGAGTTGGGAATCTATGATATGAGTGGAAATGTTTACGAATGGTGTTGGGATTGGTATACTAGTTCATATGACGTAAACGATGTGATTAACCCAAGAGGAAAAGAGAAAGTTGATTTAGGAAATTGTGATACATTCCGTCGATCTATTCGTGGTGGAAGTTTTATAAATTTACCAAACTCTGGTCGTGTAACTGACCGCAATTGTGGTCCTCAAGATTTGGGAACTTGTGTAAGTGGTTTCCGTATTGTTTGTCACAAATAATTGCTTTTGAGAAAAAAAGAATAAGAAAAGGCGACTAAACTTAGTCGCCTTTCTCTATGTAGTAACGCAATATTTTTTACTTGCTATTCATAATTTGCTCTTCTATTTCTGCTGCAAGCTCAGGATTGTCGGCTAAAACCTTCTTAGCAGCATCGCGCCCTTGCGCTAGTTTCGACTCCCCGTAACTAAACCACGCGCCACTTTTTTTGACAATGCCCCTGTCTACTGCGATATCCAAAATTTCGCCAACGCGCGAAACTCCTTCTCCAAACATAATGTCGAACTCTGCTTTACGGAAAGGTGGAGCAACTTTGTTTTTTACCACCTTAACACGAGTTTGGTTACCAATTATTTCATCACCATCCTTCAACTGACTAACTCTGCGGATATCCAAACGAACAGAAGCGTAAAACTTCAGTGCATTACCTCCCGTTGTAGTTTCAGGATTGCCAAACATCACACCAATCTTTTCTCTCAACTGATTGATAAAGATGCAAGTGGTGTTGGTTTTATTGATATTTGCAGTTAACTTTCTCAATGCTTGCGACATCAAACGTGCCTGTAGACCCATTTTAGAATCTCCCATATCACCTTCCAATTCTGCCTTTGGAGTAAGCGCCGCCACTGAGTCAATCACCACTAAATCTACCGCCGAAGAACGAATAAGTTGGTCAGCAATTTCTAAGGCTTGCTCCCCGCTATCAGGTTGCGAAATCAACAATTCGTCTGTGTCTACACCAAGTTTTTCTGCATAGAATCTATCGAAAGCATGCTCAGCGTCAATGATTGCAGCAATGCCACCCGCTTTTTGAGTTTCTGCAATGGCGTGAATAGCCAAAGTTGTTTTACCTGATGATTCTGGGCCATAAATTTCAATAACTCTTCCACGAGGATAACCTCCAACGCCCAATGCCAAATTAAGAGAGACCGATCCTGTTGGGATTACCGCCACATCTTCAACCACGCTATCGCCCATTTTCATAATGGTACCACGTCCGTGATCTTTCTCTATCTTATCCATTGCAAGTTGCAATGCTTTAAGTTTCTCTGCTGATGGTTTTTTTATTTCTCCTGCCATAAATATTTTATTTTTTTAATTTTAAGGTTCAATATAATGTTGTAAAATTAATGCTTTTCTACAAAAAGGATTTGTATTCGGGCAATATTTTTTCAAACAAATCAATGGTCTCGTCCAACGTTTGCTGGCTTTCTCCTCCTGCCGCATTGAGATGCCCGCCTCCTCCGAAAAAGTCAGAAGCAACCTTGTTGGCTGGAAATTTTCCGATAGAACGGAACGACAATTTCACTTTCTTGAGTTCCTTATCATCTCGAATGAATACCGAAAATACAATGCCATTGATGGAGAAAGGCATGTTCACAATTCCTTCAGTATCTCCCGTTTTGCACTCAAATTTATCCATTTCTTCCTTGGTAAGCCAAATAAGCGCTGTTTTATATTCAGGATAGATTTTCATCTTTTCCGATAGGCAATAACCCACCAATCTCATGCGACTTTCGGAATAATTGTAGTACACTTTTTTATAGATCTCGTCTTTATCAATTCCTTTTTGGAGCAAAAAAGAGACTATCAGATAGATTTCGTTCTGATTGGAGTTGTACGAAAAACACCCCGTATCAGTCATCATTCCCACATAGATACATTCGGCACAAGCAAGTGTTATCTCCTGAGAGAATCCCATTCGACAAATTAAGCGGA
>JAGCIZ010000291.1 GCA_017648235.1 Paludibacteraceae bacterium | reverse complement strand
TGGGCAAATAAATCTTACGAAATACAATGCCGTTTACGGAAGTTTTGCTTTTTTGCCATTATTGCTATTTTGGTTACAAATTTCGTGGGTAATTGTACTATACGGAGCAAAATTGAGCTACGTCAGTCAAAACATTGCATTTCATAATTTCGAAAAAGAGACCAAACACATCAGTCGCCGTTTCAAAGATTATGCAACAATCATTGTGCTAAAAGAAATCATCGTACGATTCGATAATAACGAATCGCCCGTTTCCGACCAAGATATTGCCAACAAATACAACATTCCGATAAAACTAACGCAAGACATTTTGGCGTTACTTACCGAAACTAACATTGTGCGAGAGACTTACATCGAACACGTCAACCGAAAAACCTACGTTCCTGCACTCGACACGCACAAAATAACATTGGCGTTGCTCATCGAGCGAATTGAAAACATCGGAAACGAAAACTTCAAACTAAAAAACTACGAAGAATCCAACAGCATTTGGCAAAAAATGGTGGAAGTGAAAGAACTCCACATCAAAAATTTGCAATCGATTTTAGTTAAGGATTTATAACTTTTTGGAGAAAGGTTTTTACAAAAAAACAATCTATTTTCGCAAAACAAAAAAATAATAAAAGAAAAATGTCATTAGGAAAATATCTTTTCGCAGGAGGACTTGGGTTTGTTTTGGGCGGACCAATAGGTGCAGTAGTTGGCGTTGTTTTGACTTCGATGCTATCAGGTGGAAAAGAATACAAAACTACCTCCTCGTCGTCGAGAAGGCAAACCGTTCAAAATGACTTCCGCATGGTGCTATTGCTGCTTTTTGCAAGTGTAATGAAAGCAGATGGCACCGTAAAAAAAACGGAACTGAACGTTGTAAAACAATTTCTTGTAAGAACATTTGGCGAAGAAGGAGCCTTGGAGGCTTTGCAATTGTTGAAAGAGTTTTTGAAACAAAATTACAACGTTGCCGAAATATCGCAGCAAGCGAGCCTTTATTTCAACTACTCGCAACGCACCGAGCTTGTGCATTTGCTTTTTATGATTGCCGCTGCCGATGGGTCGGTTTCCGAAAGCGAAATCAGCATTATTCATACCGCAGCACGCAACCTTATTTCGCAGAGCGACTTTGAGTCCATCAAAGCCATGTTTGTTGGAAGCAAAACCAATACCGATTGGGCTTACAAAGTGCTTAATATCACAAAAGACGCCACCGACGACGAACTTAAAAAAGCTTATCGAAAAATGGCCATGAAGTTCCACCCCGACAAAGTGAACAACTTGGGCGAAGAGATAAAAAAACAAGCCGAAGAAAAGTTCAAAGAAATTCAAAAAGCTTACGAAACCATCAAAAAAGAACGAAACATAGCGTAATTCTTCTACCAATGAACATACAACAACGCTTACAAGCATTGCGTGCTTTGATGCACGAGCGACAAATAGCAGCAGTAATAATTCCCGGAACAGATCCGCATGCAAGCGAATACAGCCCCGAACATTGGAAAGAACGCGAATGGATTAGTGGATTCAATGGTTCGGCAGGTACGGTAGTGGTTACCTCAAGCGATGCAGGTTTATGGACCGATTCACGCTATTTTTTACAAGCCGACGAGCAACTCTCGGGTAGTGGCATTCGCTTATTCAAAGATGGGCTTATCGAAACGCCAAGCATTGCAACTTTCCTTTTCGAATCGTTACAACCGGGCGATAGTGTGGCTATCAACCCTGAAATGTTTTCTATTTTGGCGGTAGAAGACTTGAAAAATCAGTTACAACAAAAAGGCATTAAACTCAATACGGATTACGATTTGATAGGTGAGATTTGGACCGAAAATCGTCCGCCGTTGCCATTGGAACCAATTTTTTGTTTGCCCGAAAAATTTTCGGGAGAATCGGCAAAAAGCAAAATAGAAAATATTCGTAAAGCTTTGGCAGAAAGAGGTTGTAACGCGGCTCTTTATTCAGGACTCGACGAGGTGGCTTGGCTTTTCAATATCCGAGGCAACGATGTGAGTTTTAATCCTGTTGCCATTGCCTATGCTTTTGTAGATGAAAAACAAGCTTATCTCTTTACACCTCAGCAAAAAATAACGCAAGAGGTTGCCTTACAACTTTCTGAAAACGGAATTGTTGTTTATGACTATTCAAAAATTGAGGATTTTTTAGCCAATTTACCTAAAGAAATCATTTTGGCTTTGGATTTTAACCGAATCAATTTTGCTCTTTACACGAAAGCCTCGTGTCAGAAAAAGCAACTCTCGTCGGCGGTGATTGATGCCAAAAGCATAAAAAATGAAACAGAGTTGCAAGGCATTCGTTCAGCAATGGTACGGGATGGAGTAGCAATGGTGAAGTTTTTGAAATGGTTGGAAGAATCTATTGCCAAAGAACATTTAACAGAACTTTCGATTGCTGAAAAACTAAAAGATTTACGTTCGGAACAAGCACTTTTTGCAGGCGAAAGTTTTAATACCATAGCAGGCTATGCCGCTCACGGTGCCATTGTGCATTATGCCGCAACAGCGGAAAGCAACGCGACACTTGCTCCCGAAAACTTTTTGCTCCTCGACTCTGGCGGACAATACTTCGACGGCACAACCGACATTACACGTACCATTGCACTTGGAGCACTCTCCAAACAGCAAAAAACTGATTTCACACTCGTTCTAAAAGGTCATATTGCATTATCACAAGCAGTTTTTCCTT
>JAGCIZ010000290.1 GCA_017648235.1 Paludibacteraceae bacterium | reverse complement strand
TTCTTTACAGGTTCAATAAACTCTACGATGTACTTATCTCGAGAACGCTTGGTTTCATTCAACCTCTTTGCAATATCTTTATACGTATCACGCGCCGTAAATTTCAAAGAAAGATCCTCAAGTTCCGTTTTTATAGAATAAAGCCCAATACGATGAGCCAAAGGAGCATACAGATAAGAAACCTCATAAGCAATTTTTTCTTGCTGATCTTTTGGATAAACCGCTAACGAGCGCATAGTATCCAACTTTTCAGCCAAAACAATGAGAATCACTTGCAAATTCTCAGCAAAAGAGAGCAACAACTTTCTAAAATTTTCCGATTCTACTGCAGCGTTTCTACTATACAACTCATGTACCTTATTCAGTCCAACCACAATCTGCTGCACACTCTCTCCAAACCGATGTCCAACCTCTTCCAAAGTCAAGCACCCCGTTTCTACCGAACGATACAGAAGTGTTGCTATCACGGCTGCTTTGCCAAGTCCTATCTCTTTTTGCAATACAATGATGGTGCGCAGTAGCGGAAAAACAGGATGCTCGTAACAACTTTCCAAAGACAATTTTTCAACGCAATGCTCCATGATGCGTTGAAGTTCCTTGCGTTCATCCCTTGAGACCAAACCTCCCGACAGCGAAAAAACAACTCGGTAGAGTTTCTTCAACTCCAACAAGTTGTTTCTATCAAAAGTATTCAGCGAGTTCATACCTTACACGCAAAAAAAATCTTCTTCTTTTTTTTCTTGAACAAAAAAAACAGAACCTTAATACTGCTCTTGTTCGTTAGGAAAGTCGCACGACTTTACATCTGCAATGTAGTTTTTCACCGCATCGGTTATCACACCGTTCAAGTCGGCATAGCGGCGAAGAAAACGTGGCGAAAAACCATTTGTCATTCCGAGCATATCGTTGCACACCAACACTTGTCCGTCCACACCACCTCCGGCTCCAATTCCTATTACAGGAATCTTCAATTCTTGTGCCACACGAGTGGCAAGCGAAGCAGGGATTTTTTCCAACACCAAAGCAAAACATCCTGCATCTTCCAAAGCATGAGCATCGCTGATGAGTTTTTCTGCCTCAGCATCTTGTTTTGCTCGCACCGTATAGGTACCATATTTATTAATCGACTGCGGCATCAGTCCTAAGTGCCCCATAATAGGAATTCCGGCATCGAGAATGCGACGCACCGCATCGAGTATTTCCACACCACCCTCCAACTTCAACGCATCGGCATGTGTAATTTTCATGATTTTAATGGCATTTTGCACCGCCTCTATTTCTCCCGCTTGATATGTTCCAAATGGCATATCCACCACCACCAACGCACGTTTTACGGCTTTGACCACCGATTTTCCGTGATAAATCATCTGATCGAGCGTAATGGGCAACGTGGTAAGGTTTCCTGCCATTACATTGGAAGCCGAGTCGCCAACCAAAATAACATCCATCCCAGCCGCATCCACCATGCTTGCCATAGTGTAGTCGTACGATGTAAGCATACTTATTTTTTCGCCTCGCTGTTTCATCTCGAACAACCGATGCGTAGTAACTTTCCGATTATCCTCTTTCTGATGTACCGACATATTTTTCTTTTGCTTAAAAAATAAATAGAAATAACTCCCGCAAAGGTAAAAAATAATCGGCACAGAAGAGTCCGATTCCTATATTTTATAAACGATGTAGGGACGCATGCGGTGCGTCCCTACATTTTTTTATTTTTTCTGCCCCGGCGGAAAATGTGCGGTGTGGCTCCTTGGGGTGCATCTGCTGATGCACGAGAGCCACCCTCACACATTTTCTCTATAGCCCGTGAGGGGACAAGGGTAAAATTCTTATTCTGAAAACACGCCCCGCAGCACCGCCGCGGCTGCCCGCGGCATTTGCCCTCCCTGCCGACGAAAACGAGGTACTATTCTCCAAAAAGAACAGGGCGGACGGATCCACCGCAGCAGCGCTCGTAGTAGAAGTTCCTGTACACGCCGTCCCGGTCGAAGTTCAAGGTCCACGCGTCGTACGGGCCGTCCGTGTAGAGCGAACTCGACCAATAGCTGCCGTACGACCCCGCGCTGTTCAAATCACTATTGTAGCGATAGTCAGCAGCAGGGAGAAAGATATGGTTGCCGTTGGTTTTGCTCTTTACGATTTGTCCTTCTACGCCTGTGCCATTGTAATTGTCTGTCAAAGTCCAAATGCAGTTTTCACACAGTTCCGTCCATTCGGCATCGGTAGGCATACGCCATCCACCACCCCAGTTGGCACGGGCAGCATCGTCGGCGAGTTCAAGCACGGTTTTGTTATCTACGATGCCGGCAACGCCGCTACCTATGTTGTATTTGGTTAGGGTTTCTAAATCCCACTTATCATAGTATGCATCGTATGTAGCAGTTGCCCATTTGTAAGTACTCCAATTGTAAGTCGTCTTTGGTTCGGTTTCGCCCCAAGCGTAGTAGTTGCCGTAGCCTTCGGGTGCAGTGGCGCCTACGTTGCAGATTGCCCACTTGGTGCCAGAAGGCAAGCCGAGGTCAACGTATCCGTGACCATTTTCAGTACCAGTAGGGGCAAATACACTTCCACTACTATTATCCGAATTAGATTCTCCAAAAAGAACAGGGCGGACGGAGTGACCGCAGCAGCGGCCGACGCCGTAGTACCAGTCCACGTCGTCCGAGTTGAAGCTCACGCCGCACGCGATGCCCGGGTTGCTCGCTCCGAGCGAACTCGGCCAATAGCTGCCGTAGTCGCCCGCGCTGTTCAAATCACTATTGTAGCGATAGCCAGCAGCAGGGAGAAAAATGGAGTTGCCGTTGGTTTTGCTCTTTACGATTTGTCCTGCTACGCCTGTGCCGTTATAGTCGTATGTATAAATCCATATGCAGTTGTAAAACAATTCCTTCCATTCCTCATCGGTAGGCATACGCCATTGTCCGCCCCAGTTGGCACGAGCAGCATCGTCTTCGGGGTCGAGTATGATTTTGTTATCCACAAAACCATCTTTGCCATAATCACTATCCGTGCAGTACTTGGTCAGTTCATCATAAGAACCATATTTGTAAGTACTCCAATCATAATAATCTTTTGGTTCGGTTTCGCCCCAAGCGTAGTAGTTGCCGTAGCCTTCGGGTGCAGTGGCGCCTACGTTGCAG
>JAGCIZ010000289.1 GCA_017648235.1 Paludibacteraceae bacterium | reverse complement strand
TTTATAATTGAGAGTGCAAGAAAAGAAATGGAAATAAAAATCAATCCCAAAACATAGTATGACATATTGTGCAAAGAATTATTTTCTTTGAAAGTAAACAATTCAGCAAATGCAATTCCAACTATACAAATTATACTACCTAGGATAGTTGATAAGAAATATATTAAACTAAGTGCTCCATAACTACCATATGAAAGCAGAAGCATTGTAGGAGCAAGTATTAATAATACTCCAATACAAGCGAATATCCAGTTCAATCGTACATTAGGCAAATTGTTTGCAATAGAACAATACTCTTTCATTGCCAACAAACTGAAAACCAATAGTAACGAATTAAATGCAAGTCTTTCACATAAAATAGAGCCTATTACCAACGAAACAAAAATGGCTCCTGTTATTGTTCTTATGATGAAATTTTTCATAACAAATTTATGATAAACAATTGCAAATGTACTAAATTGTTAATAGAGGGCGAAATTCAGCGTAGCAAAAAAACAAAAAAGCTTTATGAAACTTTTTTATTGATGATTTTCATTACTTTTGTTTTGTATATGAGTTAGAAGAATGTTACTATCTTTTTATAAGCAAAATGTAATAGAAGCTGGTTGCGACGAAGCCGGAAGAGGTTGTTTGGCAGGATCGGTTTTTGCGGCAGCGGTTATTTTTCCGCCCGATTATAAAAATGAGTTGTTGAACGACTCTAAAAAAATAACTGAAAAACAGCGTTATCAGTTACGGCCAATTATTCAGCAGGATGCTTTGGCGTGGTCGGTTGGTATTGCGTCGGCTCAAGAAATTGATGAGATAAATATCTTGAATGCCTCTATTTTGGCCATGCATCGTGCTATTGAAGGTTTGAAAATTATACCTGAACATTTAATTATTGATGGAAATAAATTTAAACCATACAAGGAAATTCCTCATCAAACTATCGTGAAAGGCGATGGAAAGTACCTTTCAATTGCAGCAGCATCTGTATTAGCAAAAACTTATCGCGATGATTATATGATGGAGTTGCATCATGAATTTCCGCAATATGATTGGGCAACTAACAAAGGTTATCCAACAAAAAAACATCGAGACATAATAAGAGAAATTGGTTTTACGCCTTATCATAGAATGAGTTATAAATTTAAATAAGATATGGATATAGTTTTAGTTATTGCTTCGTTCGTTTTTCTCATTATAGGATTGTTAGGTTCAGTTCTTCCTGTATTGCCAGGCATTCCGTTGAGTTATGTAGGATTACTTTTATTGCATTTTTCTAGTTATGCCGATTTTTCTACGACATTTTTACTTTTATGGCTAGTTGTTGTAGTTGTATTGCAAGTTTTAGATTATTATTTGCCTATTTGGGGAACGAAAAAATGGGGAGGAACCAAATGGGGAATGTGGGGTAGTACTATAGGTTTGCTGTTTGGTTTCTTTCTTGGACCATTAGGTGTTATTTTTGGCCCTTTTGTTGGTGCAGTTGTTGGAGAATTGATTAATGGTGCTGAAACCTCCAAAGCATTAAAATCGGGTTTTGGTTCTTTTGTTGGATTTTTAGTAGGAACAATTGCAAAGTTGGCAATAGGAGGCTTATTTATTTACTATTGTGTGAAGGCTTTATTTTAGTAGAAACTTTATAATCTTATTCAAAAAGATTCATTTTTTATGAAAAGAATACTTTTTACAATCATTTTATTTGTTTTTGCAGTAATGAATTTTTCTGCAGAGATGTACATTTATCCTGATGATGTTTATTATGAAAAAGGAGATGAGAGTATTGTAAAAGTGATCATTGAATCACCTAAAGTTAGAGATGCTAAAGAAACAGGAATTATTTATGCGGCGGAAGAAGATTCTGTGCTTTATTATGACGAGTTGACAGATTCTATTGCTTCAATAAGGCTTTCTCCAGAAAATGATATAGTTTCTGTTTTTTTTGATGAAAGATTTTTTAAAGAAAATTTTATTCCTTTGAGAGAAAAACTCTTGTTCGTTTATCCTAAGTACTATTGGTTATGAAACGTTGTTGTTTGTCTCTGCTATTATGTGTTGCTTTTTGTGCTATGCCAAAGGCGCAAACGTTGTTCGAAGGTGTAAATCTTTCCTATCAACCTATTGAAGGAACTGCGCGCGTGATGGCAATGAGTGGGGCTTTTGGTGCATTGGGTGGAGACCCATCTGCAATTCAGATAAATCCTGCAGGTTTGGGTATTTACCGTTCGTCGGAGATAAGTTTTACTCTTTCTGATACATATTCCAAAACTAGAAGTAATTGGGGAGATGTTCAAAAAAATAAAGGGGAAAATTCGTTTGATTTTAGTCGTATTTCGTACGTTCAATCTTTTCTTTCAGGAAGAGAAAATGGTTTGATTGCTTCTAATTTTGCTATTTCGTACAATAGAAGTAGATCTTCTCTTTTACGATTGGGACTTACCGGAAATGTAGGTGCAATGTCTTTTTCTACTGTAATGGCAGAAATGGGAAAGGGAATTTCGGAACTTGATATGATTACTTCGTCAGAGAAATCTCCTTACGACAATGAAAAAGTAGCATGGCTACCTCTTATGGCATATCAAACTAACTTGATTGAGGCCAAAACAGGCTCTTCTTACCGTGCATTGAATGAAAAAACAATGGTTGCGCCAACCTACAATGCTTTGATTCGGTATGCAATTGATGATATTAATATTTCTTATGCAGCAAATATCAATCACTTGTTTTATATTGGTGCTGACTTTTCGTTAAAATTATATCAACGTTCGGAATCATCAGAATATAGCGAAGAATTCTTGTTGGAAAATCAAATAGAAACATCTGGAGTTGGTTTTAATTTCAAGGTAGGACTTATAGCTCGTCCAATCTCTTTTTGGAGACTAGGTTTTGCATATCATACCCCTACATTCTATCATATTTCTCAAACAACAAAACCAGTTTTGAATGAATTAGTGTCTGCAGTAGGAACTGATTCATACCGTTTTTCAACTCCATCTCGTTATCTTTTTAGCACTGCATTTTTGTTTGGAAAGAAAGCTGCTATTGATGTGGAGTACGAGATTGCAGATTACCAAAGTATGCGATTTAATTCTATTTCACAGACATCAAAGGATAATGGTAATCCGTTTAGAAATGAAAATTTATACATCAAGAATATGGCAAAAGTCGTTCATGTGGTGAAAGTTGGTGCGGAATATCGTCCATTTGAATTTCTTTCGTTCCGCATAGGAGGATCCTATTTTTCTCCAGCGGTAAAAAGTGAAGCAGAAAAAATCTTCCCTTACAATACGATTTACACCAATATGGATTATCAAATAGACAAAGGATCTTACTATGTCTGTGGGGGAATAGGATTTAGAGTTAAATTATGGTCTTTTGATTTTGCTTATCAATTCCGCCAACAAATGTCAGATTTTCTGGTTTTTAATGGGGCAGAACGAGCAGATGTTAAATCAAATTATCATAAGTTTTTAATGACGTGTGCTTATAGGTTCTAATTTTATTTCTTTATCCCTCTACAACGAAGAATTTATGCTTTCTATGTAGTCCAATACTTCGGTTTTACCTGCTTTTTTTTCGGACGAAGTGATAAAAATAGGAGGAAGTTCATTCCATGTTTCGTACAATTTCTCTTTATAATTGTTGATATTGGTATGTAGTTTTTGACCAGAAAGTTTATCTGCTTTTGTGAAAATAATAGAAAAAGGAACACCACTTACTCCGAGCCATTCCATAAATTCTAAATCAATTTTTTGAGGTTCAAGTCTGCAGTCAATCAAAACAAAAACAGAAACTAATTCTTCTCTTAACAACATGTATTCATCTATAATCCGACGAAGTTTGTCTCTACCGTCTTTGCTCATTTTGGCATAACCATAACCAGGTAGATCAACTAAATACCACTCATTGTTAATAAAGAAATGATTGATGAGTTGTGTTTTTCCTGGTTTCGACGATGTTTTTGCAAGTGGCTTGTTGCAAAGCATATTTATTAGTGAAGATTTACCAACATTTGACCTTCCTATAAAGGCATACTCAGGTAAATTGTGTTTCAAACATTTTCTGACATCGGAGTTGCTAATTACAAATTCGGCACTTTTTATTTCCATCTGCGTTCAAACTAAAAATATATAACCCTACAAAGGTAATTAAACCATTGAAAAGAAGCAATTCGTAACCAAACGTGTAATTCCAAATATGCTTAGACACAAGATTGATGATGAAACAAATAATAGGGGAAAATAAACACAAAATACTTACTTTAACTCCTTTTACTTTGTGTTTTGTAAAAATTCCAAATCCAAAAAGTCCAAGCAAAGGTCCATAAAGATAAGCCACAATGGTGTATATGAGATCCAAAATGTTTTTACTCTCAATTTTTGAGAATAGAAGTATGATAAAAAAGAATATCAAAAATACTCCCAGATGAATGAGTTTTCTATTTAGCACTTCCGATTTAGAGTTTTTTTTAATATTTAGAATGTCAACTGAAATGCTTGTTGTAATGGCAGTTAGTGCGGAGTCAGCACTTGAAAATGAAGCTGCAATAATTCCTATGAGAAAACAAAGTGCAATAAATTTTCCAAAATAATTGAATGCAAAAAATGGCAATAATTCATCGCCAAAAGGAATAGTTAATTGCTCTTTTTGAGCCAAAATTATCAACAAAAATCCTAGAAGAAGAAATATGAAGTTGATAGGTAAAAACATTATTCCATATGAAATCATATTCTTTTGCGACTCTTTGAGTGTTTTGCAAGAAAGGTTCTTTTGCATCATATCCTGATCAAGACCTGTCATTACTATTACGATAAAAATGCCACTAAAGAATTGTTTAAAGAAGTTTTGTTTGCTATGAAAATCGTCAAAAATAAAAACCTTACTAAGAGAACTATTTTTTAGAGAAGAGAAAATCTCGTTGCAATCAAAATCTAGAGTTTTAATGACGGCAAGAAGAATGAGAATAGTTGAAAGAATAAGAAAGAAGGTTTGTATGCAATCCGTCCAAACAATCGACAGAATTCCTCCACGAAATGTATATAACCAAATGAATAAAAGAACGATAGCCAAAATTGTTATAAAAGAAACATCATAAAACGTGTTGATAAATTGATGCAAAACTAAAACTGAAATATGAAGTTTTGTTGCTGCACTTACTAGTTTTGCAACAATAAAAAACATCGAACCTGTTTTGTGTGTCCAACAATCAAATCGTTTTTCTAAATAACCATATATAGTAACGCCGTTATTCTTGTAAAAAAAAGGTAAAAGTAAAAATGCTACTACCAAATAACCAAAGAAAAATCCTATAACAGTCTGTAAATAAGAAAAATGAAATGTTTGAACCATTCCTGTTACAGACACAAGTGAAACTCCAGAAATTGATGCACTCAACATTCCAAATGCAACCATGTACCATTTGGCTTGTTTGTTGGCACTGAAAAATGCGTTGTTGTTGTTTTGTTTTCTAGAAACAAAAAATGACGTAGCAACTAGCAATCCGAAATAAAGAAGTATGCAAATGATGGTTATTTGGAAGAACATAACGTTGCAAAAATAACAACTAAATCTCTTACAACTCACAGCAAAAATCACTATTTTTGCACCTTATGGCAAAAGGTTTAACATCACTAGCAAAAGACACTGCTATTTATGGATTGAGTAGCATCGTTGGTAAGTTTCTCAATTGGCTTTTAGTTCCACTTTACACGTTTGTATTAGCCCAATCTTCCGACTATGGTATTGTAACCAACCTCTATTCGTGGACGGCATTGCTTGTAGTGATTCTCACCTACGGAATGGAAACAGGTTTTCTTCGCTTTGCCAATAAAAAAGATTATAGCGTAAACACAACATACACAACGACGCTTACTTCGATTGGAACCACGTCGTTGATTTTTGCTACAACGTGCGTTATATTTTCTAATCCTATTGCGTCGCTTCTTGGCTATCCTTCTCATTCGGAATTTATTTCTATGTTGGCAATAGTCATTGCGATGGACACGTTTTCTAGCATACCTTTTGCTTATTTGCGTTTCAAAGGTCAGGCTTTCCGATTTGCAATGCTAAAAATGGTATTTGTTGTACTAAATATTTTTCTAAACATCTTTTTCCTTATCGCTTGTCCAAAAATTATGGAATGGAAACCAGAGTTAGTATCGTGGTTTTACAATCCAAATTATGGAGTAGGATATGTGTTTGTAGCTAATATTATTGCAACAACAATTCAAACCTTATGCCTATTGCCTCAATTTTTTGCAGAACGATATAATTTTGACATAAAAACACTTAAACAACTGCTCACTTATTCTTTGCCATTACTTGTTCTGGGAATTGCGGGAATAATGAATCAAACAATTGATAAAATTATTTTTCCATTTCTAATAGATGACCCAAATACCGCAAATAGTGAATTAGGTATTTATGGAGCATGCTTTAAGATTGCAATGGTAATGATGATGTTCACGCAAGCTTTTCGTTATGCCTACGAACCATTTGTTTTTGCAAAGCATCAAGATAGAGAAAGCGTAGGAGCATACGCCGATGCAATGAAGTTCTTTGTCATTTTTGCTTGGCTCATCTTTTTAGGTATTACGTTTTATCTCGACATTTTCAAATTAATCATCCGTAGCGATTATTGGGAAGGTTTGAAAATAGTTCCAATCATACTATGCTCATATATTTTTCAAGGCATATTTTTTAACCTTTCTATTTGGTACAAACTCACTGATAAAACAAAATACGGTGCTTATTTCTCCATTTTAGGACTTTTGATAACACTAATCATAAACATCATTTTTGTGCCAAAATTTAGTTACATGGCATCAGCAATGGCTTCGCTTGTATGCTACTTTGTAATCATGTTGGTATCTTACTTCGTTGGGCAGAAGTACCTAAAAATACCTTACGATTTAAGTTCAATAGCTATTTATTCCGTAGTAGCTGTAGTAATGTACATCAGTACAACATTTTTTAATTTCAGTTCTGCTATATTAAATTACATTTATAAAACGGCATTGTTGGTAGTTTTCATAGCAATCATCTTTAAACGTGATATGCGTATCAAACAACTGCCTTTTATTGGAAAATATTTTAAATAACGCTTATGGATAAATATCGTCAAATCGTTGGGAAACTGAATTGGTTTTTATTTTTAGCGGTTGCTTTTACTTTGTCATTTTCTCCTGCTGTTCTTCGTATTGTATGGGTTGCATGGCTGATTAGTTGGTTTTTGGAATTTCGATTTTTGGATAAGAAGAATTTTTCCTTTTCAAAATATCTAGTGCCAAGTTTAATGCTTTTGGTATTTTTTCTTTGGCAATGTCTTTCCTACTTTTGGACAATAGATAAAGTTACTGCTAGTGTGGTTTTAGAGCGTCAAGTTTCATTCTTGTTTTTGCCTCTCATTATGATGTTTGGAGTAAATGAAAATTATGATTTAAAAAAATCTATATTTAGTTTTATTATAGGGACTATAGTGATATCAATTTCTTACATAAACAATGTTGTTATTTTATCTAATTATCGTAATATTTTAAATTCGAATTATTTTAATGTTTTAACAGATCTAGAATTTGAAAAATTTTTGAAAAATTTTGCTCATTACTTTGGATTTATAAGACATCATGCCTTTTTTTCAAACGTATTAATAATTGCATCGATTTTCTTGTTGTTTGTTTATAAAGATATCAAAGAAAAAATAGGGAAGAATTTAACATTAGTTTTAACGTTTGCTTACCTTGCTATCAATTGTTACTTTTTTATTTATTTGGTTGATTCTAGAGCATCCCTTTTAACGATTACGCTATTAATTTTTATAGGAGTCTCCGTTTATTTCTTCTCTAAGAAAAGAAGTTGGATTGTAGTGTTGTGTAGTTCGATACTTGTAGTTACAACCTTTATTTTAATATTATCTTTTCATCCTAGATTGAATAATATAAGAATTGACCGATTGATAAAAATCGAACAGGTTGAGGATAAGGATGATGCAAGATTAAAAATATGGAGTACAGCATTAAGGCATATTGATGAATATCTTTTTATAGGAAAGGGAGTTGGGAGCAGTAGCCTTTTTTTAGAACAAAAGAATATAGAGGATAATATTTTTAGCAAAAATTTTGTGGAAAAAAGATTCCATTCGCACAATCAATATATAGAAACAACTATTGAAATGGGTGTGTTTGCTTTGCTCCTTTTTATCTCAGCATTTGTCTATCAGATCTACATTTCTAGAAAACCAAGAGTTAAAAGATTAGGATTTTTTATTGTGATTACTTTTGCAGTTAAGTCACTTTTTGACGCTATGTTTAGATGGGATGATGTTATAATACTGTTATGTTTTATTTTTCTAATTCTTTATTGGTTAAATACGAATAAATGTCAGAAATCAGATAATTAATTTATTTTTGGAGAAATGATATCACAATATATTCAGAGTTTTTTAGAGAAAAACAAGTATTCGGATTTTGAGCTTAAAGCGGTGTTTTTTGACATGGATGGAGTTCTTTATAACTCAATGCCAAATCATGCAATAGCATGGGTGAAAACAATGCAAGAACTTAATCTTCCTTTCACGGAATATGATGTTTATATGAACGAAGGAAGAACCGGAGAATCGACTATTAATGCTTTTTTTCCAAAAGTTTATAACCGAAATGCTACAAAAGAAGAAATTCAGAGTATTTACAATACCAAAAGTTTATATTTTAACCAATTACCAGAGGCAGAACCGATTGAACACGTTTATGATTTTTTAAAATTGATTAAAAACAAAGGTTTGGAAATTTTTTTGGTAACAGGTTCTGGTCAAGTTTCATTGCTTGAGAAATTAAACAAAAGTTTTCCTGGTATTTTTCAAAAAGAAAAAATGGTTACTGCATTTGATGTGAAATATGGGAAGCCTAATCCTGAACCTTACCTAATAGCTTTATCAAAAGGAAATTTGAAGCCTTGGCAAGCAATTGTTGTTGAAAATGCTCCGCTCGGTGTTCGTTCGGCTGTTGATGCAGGAATCTTTACAATAGCAGTAAATACGGGTATTTTACGCGATGAAGAATTAATAAAGGAGGGAGCTAATGTTGTTCTTCCGACAATGAAATCTCTTATTAAAAATTGGGATTTATAATATAGTTACATAATAGAGCGATACCTCCGTTTTGGTTAATATATAATGCTGAATCTTCGGTTTGAAAGGTGCCGCTTTTTGTTTTGTCTGCAAATAAACACATTTTTCACTCTTTCGTAGAAAGAAGTCCACATGCAGCGGCGATGTCTTCTCCTCTCGAGCGACGTATGGTGCAAATGATGTTATTCTCGTTTAGATAATTGCGAAATTGTTCCATCTTTTCTTGCGAAGGACTTTTGAATTCGCTATTCGGTGTAGAGTGAAATTTTATCAAATTCACTCTACAATTGATTCCATTAAGCAGTTTTGTTAATTCTCTTGCATGACGAATTGTGTCATTCAGTCCGTCAAAAACAATGTATTCAAATGAGAGTCGGCGTTGACCTTTTATTGGATTCTTTTTTAGTTCGTATAGAACTTTTTCTGTTGAATATGCTTTCTCTATAGGCATTATTTTCTCTCTTTCTTGAGAAAAAGGATGGTGCAAACTAATAGCCAAATGGCACTCGCTTTCATTCAAGAAGCGCTTTATCCCCGGAATTAAACCGACTGTTGATACTGTTATTCTGCGAGGACTCCAAGCGTATCCCCAATCCGATGTGAGAATAGTTAACGCTTTTATAACTTCATCAAAGTTGTCGAAAGGTTCGCCCATTCCCATTAAAACCATATTAGTTAATGTTTGAGCATCTGGGAGAGAAAAAATCTGATTTAGGATTTCACCAGAACTCAAATTTCCTGCAAAACCTTGTTTCCCTGTCATGCAAAATTTACATTGCATTTTGCAACCAACTTGGGAAGAAACACAAACTGTAGCTCTATCTTCTTCAGGAATAAAAACCGTCTCTATATTTCCATTTTTTGTTTGAAAAAGATATTTTTTTGTTCCGTCTACGGATATTGCTTCGTATAATGGTTTTGTTCGAACAATAGTGTGATTTTTTTTAAGATTTTCTCGAGCAATTTTAGACAGATTTGTCATTCCGTCAATACTTTCAACTTGTTTTTTGTAAAGCCAATCAGCTATTTGTTTTGCTGTAAAAGCAGGTGAATTATGTTGTTGAACTATTTGTTTTAGTTCTTCTAACGTTTTCCCAAAAAGATTTTCCATTGTTAAATTTTTTTCATTGCAAAAATAAAAAGAAAACAAAAAAAAGCCAAAATCATAAGATTCTGGCTTTGAGTTTTATTGTTCTTGAGTTTATTTTGTGACGATAACTAAATATTTTGATTGACTCCAAAATTCTTTTGTTTTCTTAATTCTTAATATTTTGATTCCATCAATATCCTCGGAGAATTGATAAGAACCTTCTGGATGATTAGAAAGTATAGTAACTTTCTTTTTTGTTTCAAGATTTATTTCTTTAACCTCGCGAATATCAATTGTTTTGAATTTTTTGTTATCAAGTTTGGTGTTGATCTTCTTTTTTACAATTACACCAGCAGAGGTCAATTCTTTTTGTTTCCCAATGACATAGTAAGCTGTGTTAAGTTGTTTGTCTTTTTTGCTGATGATGTCTTTTTGAGAGTCAACTTGTTTGTTAGCATTTTCCAAGTCTTGAGTCAACGAACTATTTTGTGATTCTAAAACTTTAAGTCTATTCAGAATATCTTGCATTTCTGCATCTTTTTCGCTGACAGAACTCAACAAAGCTTCCATTTCTAAATCTTTTTCTGCTAATTGCGCTTTTAAGTTGCGAATAACACTTTGCAAAGTAGATGTTTGTCTAACTTTTGCTTCAAGTTTTTTTATTTTTTCTTCATACTTCTTTATTGCCAACGACACGGCTTGCATATTTATAGCAACACGTTCCTTTGACGCTACATTGAGTTCCACTTCGCTTGATGTTTCAACCATTAATGCCTCTTTTTCTGTTTGAATGGCTTGAATTCCAAGAATAACATCATCTATAGTTTTGCAGATTTCTTCCAATTCTGCATCTTGATTTTGAGCAACAATGCTAATAGAATCTAACTGAGATTTTGTGTTTTTATACAAATCAGATTTTTGAGCAATTTTGTCGCAACTGCTTAAAATTATGAGTGAAGCACTCACTAAAAAAAGAATTTTTTTCATATGAATAAATTGTTTAATTCGAATTAATATAACACAAAAAGTATACCAAGATTTAATTTATGATTTTTCAATTGTTTTTGTTGTTTAAATGATTGTTATTTCTTTAGTAAAAGAACGTTAATCATTTCTTTCAATTGTTCTTTGGAACGAAATCCAACAGCCATTTGTGCCTGTCCTTTCATCGGACAAAAAAGTAACGATGGCAAACTACTAATGCCAAATGCTGAAGCCAATGACCTTTGTTTGTCCGTATTTATCTTGTAAATTAAGATTTCTCCGTTGTATTCTTTAGATAGTTCATCTAAAATAGGAGACAACATTCTGCAAGGTCCACACCAATCTGCATAAAAATCTATAATGCAAGGTTTTTGACCTAGATAATCAAAAGTTTGTGGACTCTTTTCGTAGTTCCATATCTTAGTTTTAAATTCTTCCTCGCTATTGATTGTTGTAACTTGGGCAAAACCAATTATAGTGCAAAAAGAAAATAATAGTGTAAATAAACTTTTCATCTTTTCATTTGTCAAATAAATGAAAACAAAAGTAAATAATTTTTTGAGAAAACAAAATTGAAAACAGAGTTTTCGCTTTGAATATAAATAATTTGTATTTTTGAAATGATAAAAAAGGAGAATATTATGAAAACAAGATTTTTTATTGTAGCATTATTTTTTGTAGGTGTAACTTTTTTGAAAGCAGAAGAAACGATTACTATTCAAGCTAACTCTTATGATATAAGTGAAAACTTGGATCTAAGGGCTGTGGCAGATTTGTTTGGTAGATCTGAAAGTGTCGAAGAGTTTGAGATTAACCTTAATAATTCTGAAAGTCAGTACTCTAATCTAGATCTTAATGAAGATGGTTTTGTTGATTATCTTCGTGTAGTAGAAGAAAGAAAAAATGATACTCATTTTGTGATCTTACAAGCAGTTCTTGCTCGTGATGTTTATCAAGATGTGGCCACAATAGTGGTTGAAAAAAAAGGAAATAAGGTATATACTCAAGTGATAGGAGATCCTTTTATTTACGGAGTGGATTACATTATTGAACCTGTTTATGCATACATTCCTTCATTTTATTCATATTTTTGGGTAAGAAATTATCGTTTGTGGTACTCTCCATATTACTGGGGATATTATTCTCCTTTTTACAGACATCATCATTGTTGGCTAGTTGCGGACTATCATCGTCACATGCATTTATATCACAAAGAACATCATTTTAGTTATAAATATGGAGTAAAACCAATTTCTTCGTATTCCTCTGGAAAAAGGGAGTCTTCACGTAGAGATTATGCAGTGGCAAATCCTCAAAAATCTTTTTCGCAACGTCAATCGAGTACGGAAGTGTTAAATAAACGCCAATTACAACAAAAGAATACTAGCAGCAGATCTTCGTCAACAAGAGTTCAAAGTTCTCGATCAGTCGCTCCTGCTCGTTCGTCATCATCTCAGGCAGTAACCTCATCGAGAAGTTCTTCCACTCGCACACAAGCAGTTTCTCCCGCTCGTTCTTCGTCATCTAGTGTTGGTGCAACATCGTCTTCTCGTAGTACTTCCTCAAGAACACAAGTTTCTGTACCTGCACGTTCATCATCATCATCTAGTGTTAGCAGAAGTTCTTCGACATCGTCATCACGTAGCAGTAGTGTTTCTTCTTCGAGGAGTTCTTCGAGTTCGAGTAGCAGTAGTGGATTCTCAGGAACAAGTAGAAGTTCATCGTCTTCTTCTAGCAGGAGTTCTTCTTCAAGAAGTGGTAGATAAGGGTAAAAAAAAAGAGCATTAATGCTCTTTTTTTATATTACAAAGAAGTCCAATTTTGTAGAATGAGAAAAGTGTTAAACTTGGTTTTTTTGAAATCAAGTTTGCTGTGATAGCACTTTTTAGAAAACAAAAAATAATTGCAACTAGTGAAGATAAATTCCATTTTTTTAGAATAAAAAATGTGTGTAATAATTGCGATTTTTCGTGGATTTCTGGATGGGAAGAGTACAAATACCAGAGATTCTCAATAGCTTTTTCTGTTTTGTTTAGGAAAACGATATTTTTATCTAAACCTTTATGTATAAGTTTGTTGTTGATGTATTTTATAGGTGATATCTTTTCGACTTCCATGCCAAAAAGAAAATCTTCATAACCGTAATGATATATGTTTTTATTGAATTTTATTTGAAGAAAAAGTTGTTTGTCAATTAGAAGATTGAATGCTGAGAAGTAGTGTTTTTTTTCTTCTCGTTTTTGTCCATATTTTGCTCTTAAACTGAACTCTTTATTTATGTTTTTTTGATAAGCAACACCTCCAACTATGCAACAATTTGGCTTGCACAACTGAATATAATTCTCAATAAACTTATCTTGATAAACTTGTGCATCTCCATCGATAAAAAGAAGGTATTTGAACTTTGCTTCGTCTGCCAAAAAGTTTCTAATATTTGCTCTTCCAATATTTTTTTTTAGTTGAATAAAACGAGCATTTTTCAAATTGTTTATTGCAAAATTCTCTGTAATAAAACAAGTAGAAGCATCGTCTGCAACAATTATTTCATATTCAATTTCTGCCACTTCTGCTTGTTGTTGCAAGCTACGAACTAAATCTACGGAGTTGAAATTATATGTTGGTATCAGAATCGAGAGCATTGTTGAAAATTTTTAGTAGAGTTTTTTCTTCGTTTTGCCACGAGTTCTCTTTTATTGCAATATCAAAAATAGATTTGTCAAAACTTCCATTTAACATTCTATTTATGGTTTCTGCTAGCGATTTAGGATCGTGTTTTTCTATACATTCCCCTATTTTATAATGGTTTATAATACTTGCAATTTCAGGAAAGTTGCTTGCCAAAATAGGAACTCTCGCATGCATAAAATCAAAAATTCTATTGGGTAAAGAGTAGTAGTAACTTAAACTTTTATTAGATAGAAGACATACTCCCAAATCTGCACAACGAGTATAATTAGGCAGTTCTTTACTTGCAACTTTTCCTAAAAAATAAACTTTATCTTTTAGTTGCTTTTGCTCTGCATGTAATTCTAGTTTTTTCCGAATATCACCATCTCCAATAATCAAAAAAACGGCATTTTCAATGTATTTCATTGCGTCAATAATCCACTCTATGCCTCTACCTACATTTACGGCTCCTTGATAGATAATAATTTTTTTTGAGGGAAATTCTTGGTGCAAGAATAAATTTTCTTGAACAAAATCGATTTGTAACGGAGCATTACGAACGACTTGCATTTTTGTGCCATATTTTTTGTTGTAGTAATTGGCAATAGATTCACAAACCGTATAACAATATTTTATACTTGGTAGAGTAAAGCGTTCCACCAAGCTCCATATTCTTTTTACAAAATGTCGGTTGTAAAGTTCTGGAACCTCGGTAAAAAGCTCATGTGAATCATAAATCAATCTCTTCTTTTTGATTCTAGTTACTAGATAGTTTGGAAGTAGCGTATCTAGGTCGTTAGACAAATAAATATCTGCTTTTGAGAAAAGCAAGAAGAAGAAAAGAAGAGTATTAAATTCTGCATAAAACAAAAACGATTTAGTAAATAATGTTCGGAAACGATGGACTTTATAATTTGCTGAAAATGGCAAGCTTTGTTTAGTTTTTCGTGCTACTACTATCACTTCAAAATTTGCATTTTTTAGTGAATTAGCAACTTTTTGAATGCGATTATCAGTTGTTAAGTCACTCGTTACCGAAATTATTACTCGTTTTTTCATTAATTATTTTTAGCCAACGATTCAAGTATTTGCCAGCATTGGAAAAGTCCGCGTGGAACGTGGAAACAGCCTTTCCATTTACCGCCTTTTAGCGGAAGAAGTACTTCGCCTTGACGATTCAAATAGCCATACCATTCGGGATATTCTTCATCAACAAAATGAGCCCAAACATAATTGTGTACACGTTCAAACCACTCAAGACATTTTTCATTGCCTGTGAGTTGATAACCTTTTATCATGGTGATAAGTGTTTCAATGTGTACCCACC
>JAGCIZ010000288.1 GCA_017648235.1 Paludibacteraceae bacterium | reverse complement strand
GCGTAATTTACGACACTGAACACAAAAAATGTTTGGGTTCGGGCGTTATTTTCTAAAAATGTATACTAACAATAAAATAAAATCTTTACAAAATTAATTCAATCATTTATGTCACTATTTAGAGTTCTACTAGCAATCATCTTCCCTCCGTTATCAGTCATAGATTATGGTTGTGGATCTATATTAATTGTATTCTTGTTAACTTTATGCGGTTGGGTTCCTGGCATCATCGCCGCTTTGGTAATATTAAATAAAAATTAATCAATTGATAAAAAGTCTTAACGCCATTGCTACTATAAAAGCATGGCGCTTTAACAAAAGAGTTATTGGAAGTAACATTGGGTCAACCAACTCAACGAATATCTTTTTAAGAAGAGTAACTAAAAAAAGAGAGAACCTCAAGGTTCTCTCTTTTTCTTACTTTCAGCCTTTACAATTATTAAACTCCTAAAGATTTCTTTACGGCTTCAATTTTTTCAGTAGCAAGTTGTTCTACCTTTTCATAATTGCAAACACAATCCATTTTGCAAGTTACTTCCACATAGAACTTAATCTTAGGCTCTGTTCCAGAAGGACGAATAGAAACTTTTATACCATCTTCAGTGAAATACTGTATCACATTGCTTGTACATGGGAAATCCAAATCTTGAACATCACCAGTTTTTACACCTGTTTGTTTTAGCGTTTGATAATCTTTTACAACAGCAACTGCCGAACCTGCAAGTTCTTTTGGAGGATTTTGACGGAAATTTTTCATCATTTCCACAATTTCTTCTGCTCCTGTTTTTCCTTTCTTTACAATAGAAATTCCTTTTTCTTTGCTAAATCCAAATTCAAGATAAATTTTTTGAAGCAACTCGAAAATTGTCATTCCATTATCTTTAGCCCAAGCTGTCATTTCTGCCATCAAAGCACAACTCGAAACAGCATCCTTATCTCGTACAAAATCAGCAGGCATGTAACCATAACTTTCTTCTCCTCCACCGATGTACTTTCGCTTACCTTCATTGTCGCGAACTACAGCTGCAATCCACTTGAATCCTGTGTAGCAATCGAACATTTCTATACCGAATGTATCGCAGATTTTTTTCGAAAGTTCCGAAGTAACAATTGTTTTTACCATAAAATCATCGGACTTAAGAATTCCTAATTCTTGGCGACGTTTCAAAATATAGTAAGTAAACATTATTGCTGTTTGGTTTCCGTTGATAAGGATCCATTCGTTTTTGTCGTTCTTTACCGCAATTCCCATACGATCGGCGTCAGGGTCAGAAGCCATCACAATGTCAGCATCAACTGCTTGTGCTTTTTTAATAGCCATATCCAATGCTGCTGGTTCTTCAGGATTTGGAGAAACTACCGTTGGAAAATCGCCACTCACAACACATTGTTCGTCAACAAGAATCACATTTTCAAAACCAATTTCTTTCAAGCAGCGAGGAATCAACGTAATTCCTGTGCCATGAATTGGAGTGAAAACAATTTTCAAATCCTTATTGCGTTGAATTGATTCAGGTGATAGGAAAATACTTTTTACATTTTCCAAATAAACTTTATCGATGTCTTCACCAATGATTTGAATAAGTTCTTTGTTTGGCGTAAACTTGATATCGTTGATAGAAACTTTTTCTACCTCGTCGATAATGTTTTTATCGTGCGGAGCAATAATTTGCGCTCCATCGCTCCAATAAGCCTTGTAGCCATTGTATTCTTTTGGGTTATGACTTGCCGTAAGAATGATTCCGCTTTGGCATCCCAACTGACGAATTGCAAAGGAAATCTCAGGAGTTGGACGTAGCGATTCAAAAAGATAAACCTTTATTCCGTTAGCAGAAAAGATATCTGCCGAAATTTCTGCAAAAAGACGACTATTATTGCGGCAATCGTGTCCTACCACCACACTGATTTGCTTTCCTGCAAACTCCTTATTCAAATAGTTGCTCAAACCTTGAGTAGCAGCTCCAACTGTGTAGATATTCATTCTGTTTGATCCTACACCCATAATACCTCTCAAACCACCAGTTCCAAATTCAAGGTCTTTATAAAAACACTCTATCAGTTCCGTTTTATCTTCAGAAGCCAACATTTGACGGATAGCATTCTTGGTTTCTTCATCGTAGTTACCACTAAGCCAAGTGTTCGCTTTAGCTGTAACTTGTTGTAACAATTCTGTATTTTCCATAATTTTTATTTATTTAATGTAACATTCTAATAATTTTCCGTTCTGAGACTTGAGTGTGATATTGTTCAAAGTAGCCGGAATCAAAACACTTTCACCCATTGCAATGGTTTCTTCGCAACCATCACAAACAATAGTTATTTCTCCTTCTGCCCCCATCAAAATCACAAAAGAGTCTAAATCTTCATAATTGCGCGACAATGAACCATCTACTTTCAAAATATTAGTTGTAAAATGCGAGCAATCAACAACATTGCAAGGTTCATTAGCCTTCAAATCATATTGAATATTTGCATTCTCAACATACGAAAAATCTATTGCATCAACTGCCAATTCAGTATGAAGTTCTCTATGATTTCCATTGTCGTCGACACGATTAAAATCGTAGATACGATATGTAATATCAGATGTTTCTTGAATCTCAGCAATCAAGCATCCTTTGCCTATAGCATGAACTCTACCTGCAGGCATAAAAAATACATCGCCTTTTTTCACAGGATAACTGCGAAGAGCGTCTTCAAGAGTTGCATCTTCTACACGAGTAAGGTATTCTTCCTTTGATATTTCTCCGTTAAAACCAGAGATAAGCGAAGCATCATCGTCAGCATCCAACAAATACCACATTTCGGTTTTCCCTAACGAGTTGTGACGTTCAGCAGCCATTTCATCGTCAGGATGGACTTGAATAGACAGTGCATCGTCGGCATCTATCACTTTCACCAAAAGAGGAAATTGATTTCCATGTTTGGCATAAACCTTATCACCAACAAGGTCACCCATGTACACTTCTACAAGTTCAGCCAAGTTGTTTCCTGCCAAAGCTCCATTACATACTACCGATTCGTCGCCATCAACGCCCGAAATATCCCAACTTTCTCCTGCGTTTGGCAATGTGCCAAAATCGCGACCCAAGACTGTTTTTATTTTTTGTCCGCCCCAAATTTTGTCTTTGAAAATGGGCGTAAATTTCAATGGATAAAGTTTCATTTTTTCTATATGTTATTTCTAATTTCTGCAAAAATATAAAAAAATTAACAAGATTTTTTCTCCCTTTGTTAACTCTTCGTTACAAAGTAATGGTTGTGCCAGAGTTTTTATTTATTTCATCGGCTTTGGTTATGATTACTCGTTTCACCCCTGCCTCCAAAGCTTCAAAAGCATTCTGAAGTTTAGGAATCATTCCTCCTTGAATAACTCCAGACTCCACATAACGCAAAAATTCCTCTTTGTTTAGCGTAGGAATTACACTGTCGTCGTCATTTTCATCGCGCAAAACGCCTTTTTTCTCGAAACAAAAAACAAGCGTAACATCGTACAACTTTGCTAATGCCTTTGCTGCCTCTCCTGCTATAGTATCAGCATTTGTATTTAGAAGATTTCCCTGCCCATCGTGAGTAAGAGGAGCCAAAATAGGAACAATGTTTTGATTGATAAGATTTTGCAATTTTCCGGCATCAACCTTTTTCACATCACCCACAAAACCATAATCAATCTCTGCATTCTTACGTTTATCGGCAAGCATATAGTTCATATCTGCGCCCGTAAGTCCAAGAGCATCAACTCCTCTCGACTGCAGTTGTACAACAATGTTTTTATTGACCAATCCCCCATAAACCATAGTAACAACTTGGAGCATTGGAGCATTTGTAATGCGTCTGCCATTTACCATTTGGGTTTCTACGCCCAAACGCTCAGCCATTTTGGTTGCCGAACGTCCACCTCCATGAACAAGCACCTTTTGTCCTTCAACTTTCGCAAAGTCATCTAAAAATTTTTCCAATGATTTGGGTTCCTCTACAACTCCGCCCCCAACTTTTAGCAACGTAAGTGATTCCATTCTTTTTTATCTCTATTTTTTGCAAAAATAGTCATAAGTTACGTCAAAAAAAGAAAAATGTTCTCATTTTGTAACACATTGACACTCAAAAAAATTAACTTTGCGCAGTATTTCTAAGTTTTTTTTAAATATGAAAAAAATAAGTTCTATTCTTTTGTTAGGAGCCGTGCTATTGCTAGGCAGTTGTCAAGACGACATTACTACCGCAAATACCGACATCGACTATAGGCTCGCTTTAGGTCTTCCAGTTGGAGAAGCTAAGTTCGGACTTGCCGAATTGTTAGGGAAAGTTTACTCAGGCGATAATCTAGAGCCAGACGGAAGACATTTCAACTTTGTAATGGACTCGAAAGGAGAATTTGCTTTCCGAGATATAAAATTGCTCAAAGACGGCATTACGGTAACAGCAGGAGAAGATTTCAAATTTTCTGATTACTATTCTGCAACTTATCCTCTCTCTAATCCAGGAGCTATCCCTTTCAAAATCAATTCTACTACTTTCATAGAATTTCCTAGCATTTCTACTGCAGGGAACGAAGAAAAAATAGATAGTGCTGCAATAGAAACTTCTAGGTTGTACATCAGGTTGAACAAACCTGCAGGGGCTGACATTGAAATCAAGAGTTTCAAAATAAATTTCCCATTTGAAGATTATAAAACTCGAGAGCCAATTATCTTAGAAGCTCCAACAGCAGAATATACTTCTAGCGATTTGTTCGACCAAGATTGCTATTTCGACATCAACGATTTTATGGTGGAAATTCAGCAAAGTTCATCGGATACTACCAAAGGAGGTTTTACATTCGATGTAGAAATAGATGCCGTATTCAAAAGCGGGACTATAACTGATGTAGACCAAATTGGTTACAATGTAACTTACGAAATTTTCGAGCACAAAGCCGTTTGGGGAACATTCACTGCCGATGCTAACTTAGCAAAAACTCATGCTGCAATGAGTTTCGACTTGCTAAAAGATTTGAATGCAGGAAAATCAGAAGGTAGTTTGATGTTTGAGGAAATAAATCTTGATCTAACACTAAAAAATTATGACATCGGTGTTCCTCTTAAAATAACTATGGATTCAATGAGAGGGTATCGTCGAGATATACCAGACCCAGAAGAAGGAAAAACTTGGGAGAACTGGGAATACAAATATGGTGAGAAATATCAAAACGTAATGTTCCATGCTGATGAAGATGGAGAAAATGGAGTGAAATTCTTTTCGTTAAATCCAAATAGTCCACAGGAGCCTTTCTCGGGTTATCCAGCACAAACAAAAATACTTTTAAATAAAAAACAGGGAAATATTGCAGCTCTTTTCCAACCAGAATTCCAACCCGACATGTTTGATTTCTTCTTTAGCATAGACATTTCTAATGCAACAGGAAGTGGTTTTTTGACAAAGGATGCAAAATTAGAATGCGACATTCATCTCGAGGTTCCTGTAAACTTGCGCGAAGGGTCTTATTACATTTATACCGACACGATCAAAGGATTTAGTTTAGGCGAAGATTTAGATCTTACTGCTTTCCTTGATGAGGCTGAACTTGGGCTTCAGTTTACCAACGGCTTACCTCTTGGCGTTGAATTTTCTCTCAATTTACACGATGCCACAGGGAAAATTATTGATTCCGAACTTAATAAAGAAACATTTATGATAAAAGCTCCACAAAAGAATAATATAGGAGAAGTAACTGGAAGTCCGATTGTTTCTGAAAACTTTAGAGTAAAAGTTTCTGAAACCACAATAAAACAATTGCAAGATGCTGCTTACATCACCTACAATGCAAAAGTTGGTTCTGAAAAAATGACTGGCGAAAACACTTATTTCCAAGATGCAGACTCTTTTGCTGTAAAAATAAAGTTGTTTGCCAAAGGCGGATATACAGGTAATGTACTTGGGGAATAATTTTTAGAAGGAGGAAAGAAAAATGAAAAAATTTATCATATCAGTTATTTTGGGTTTATTGCTCTGCACAACAAAAACGTTGGCTCAACAAGT
>JAGCIZ010000287.1 GCA_017648235.1 Paludibacteraceae bacterium | reverse complement strand
TGGTTGGAACATGATGGTCGATGTATTGTCAAGTTACGTTAAGCAATTCCGTCTAGTGTTCACCAAAGAAGGAGCAAAAAGTTTAGGTGGATTTGCTGCTATAGGAAATTTATTCCCAAGTGTTTGGGATTGGCAAATTTTTTGGAACATGACCGCATTTTTGAGCGTAATACTTGCTTTTATGAACATTTTACCAATTCCGGTTCTCGATGGTGGATATGTTTTATTTCTACTTTACGAAATGATTTTCCGCCGAAAACCAAGCGAAAAATTTATGCAAATTGCGTTAAATATTGGTATGTTTTTATTGTTAACACTACTCATTTTGGCAAATGGGAATGATGTAATCAAAATGTTCAAGTAAACCGATTAATAATTTTACAAAAACAATATAATCACATTATATGAAAAAGTTTAAGGAGTATTCCAATTTCAATTTATCGAACATCAATAAAGAAGTTTTGCAAAAATGGCAAAACGATGATTTGTTTCACAAAAGTATAGAAACACGCGAAGGTTCGCCACGATTTATTTTCTTCGAAGGCCCTCCTTCGGCAAATGGTATGCCAGGCATTCACCACGTAATGGCTCGTACCATAAAAGATACTTTCTGTCGTTACAAAACCATGCAAGGCTTCCAAGTTAAACGAAAAGCAGGTTGGGACACTCACGGACTTCCCGTAGAACTTGGTGTAGAAAAAATGCTTGGCATCACCAAAGAAGGTATTGGCAAAAAAATCAGTGTTGACGAATACAACGCTGCTTGCCGCCAAGAGGTGATGAAGTACACAAAAGAATGGACTTCGCTAACCGAAAAAATGGGTTATTGGGTCGATTTGGAAAATCCTTACATCACCTACGACAACAAATTTATCGAAACACTTTGGTGGCTTCTCAAACAACTTTACAACAAAGGTTTGCTCTACAAGGGTTACACCATTCAGCCATATTCGCCAGCAGCAGGGACTGGACTTAGTTCGCACGAATTGAATCAACCGGGCTGCTATCGCGACGTAAAAGACACAACTTGCACTGCGCAATTCAAAATAAAAGGTGACCGATTTGGCGAAAATGCCTATTTCTTGGCTTGGACAACAACACCTTGGACTTTGCCTTCTAACACTGCTCTTTGCGTTGGACCAAAAATCGAATACAACGTTATAAAAGCAAAAAATCCATACACTGCAGAAGAATACACCTACATTCTTGCCAAAGATTTAGTAAAAAGTTATTTCGGTGAGAAAAAAATCGAAGAGTTCGAAATCGTTGGGGAATACATTGGTGCCGATTTGGTTGGTACGGAATACGAGCAACTCATTCCTTGGGTAAATCCGGGAGAAGGTGCTTTTCGTGTAATTGCGGGCGACTACGTTACTACTGAAGACGGAACGGGTATCGTACACATCGCTCCAACATTTGGTGCAGACGATGCTTTCGTTGCAAAAAAAGCAGGCGTCCCAGGATTGACTTTCTTAACAAAAAAAGGAGAAACTCGCCCAATGGTGGATATGACAGGAAAATTCTTCTTGTTAGAAGATTTGGATGAAGAATTTGTAAGAAATCAAATCAATGTTGATTTATATAAAGAATACGCAGGACGCTATGTAAAAAATGCATACGACAAAAACCTCACCGACAAAGACGAAACACTCGACGTTGCTCTTTGTATGATGCTTAAGCAAC
>JAGCIZ010000286.1 GCA_017648235.1 Paludibacteraceae bacterium | reverse complement strand
GCCGCTTACCAAACTTTCACTGCTGACGAGTGGTCCAAACTCGAATCCGCAGGTGCTGTCTTCCTCCCTGCTGCGGGCAACCGCAACGGCTCCGATGTGGGCGGCGTGCGGATCGGCGGCCGCTATTGGCATTCTTCCAGTGTCGGGTACTTCTTCGCAGACGCCACCTTCTTAAACTCGGGCAGCGCGGACATAGGCGAGGGCGGCGACCGCTACCGCGGGCAGTCCGTGCGTCTTGTCAAGGATTTATAAATTTCGCAAAAAATGCTTTTGCATTTTCAGCGAAATTTGTATGTATCATAATCTTCTCGATTTTGTCTGGAGCTTCGCTCTGGCAAAATCAAGTGAGAAAATTTTCAGAAAAAAAACCGCACCCTGCGGAGGGGCAGAAAAAAATAGATAAAAATGTGAGGCTAAAAATTTTTAGCCTCACATTTTTTATGGTTACTTTTGTAGAGAAAAAAATAAATGAATAAAAAAATATATCGCTTATGAAAACATGGAGTAAAGTAATCGCCTTTGTGGCAGTGGCACTAGTATTTGGTGCATGTGGTAGTTTGTTGTCGTCGGCATCTTCATCAGCTTCGGCGTCGAGTTCGTACACGGCAGGTCAGTCGTCGGGCACAGCCCTCAAGGCCCTCTACACTCAATACCAAGCAGATGGTAAGGTGGATATGGCAAATGTACAGAACTTGGTGAACATCGTATCGCTAGTGAACAATGTAAAAACCGTCAAAGATGCAGAAAAATCGTCGGGTGCGTACACAGATTTTGTGCAAGGATTGGTTTCTGGTTCTAGCAATTTGGTAAACGAGCTAAACGCCGAAACCGTGATGAATGGTTTGACCTCGGCCTTGGAAAGTGTGGATACCAGCAAGATAGACACTGCCGTAGAAAAAGGCACATCGGCCGTTCAAAGTGCATCTGCTATCGCCACATCGGTCAGCGAAATTTTGTCGCTATTTAAGTAAGAAATTTTTGCTGAACGTTAGAAGAAAGTAAAAGCGAGGGGAGAGTTTTTTTTTAGAAACTTCTCCCTTTTTGTTTGTGAAGGAATTTGTATATTTGTTGCTTAAAATAATTTGTTATGAATCAGAAAAATACAATGAAATTGGTAGAACGCAAAAATCTATTGTCATTTGTTCTTATCACAAGTTTGTTTGCGCTATGGGGCTTTGCCAACGATATTACAAACCCTATGGTGGCAGCTTTTCAGACGGTGATGGAAATTTCGGCCACAAAGGCGTCGTTCATTCAGTTTGCATTTTATGGTGGCTATGCCACTATGGCCGTTCCTGCAGCGCTATTTATTCGTAGGTTCAGCTACAAAAGTGGCGTGCTTCTTGGCTTGGCACTCTATGCTGTGGGTGCATTTTTGTTTATTCCGGCAGCAGAGTATCAGATGTTTGGCTTCTTCTGCGTGTCGCTCTATGTGTTGACATTTGGTTTGGCGTTTTTGGAAACTACGGCCAATCCGTTTATCTTGTCGTTGGGCTCCAAAGAAACGGCTACTCGCCGTTTGAACCTCTCGCAAGCGTTCAACCCAATGGGGTCGTTGCTCGGAATGTTTGTTGCTTCTAACTTTGTGTTGGCATCGCTCGAGTCGGACAAGCGTAATGCAGCAGGTGAAATCATCTTCCCAACGCTCGATGAGGCTGCAAAAGCTACCATCCGCTTGCACGACTTGATGATTATCAGGAATCCATACGTAATTCTCGGTCTTGTGGTGTTGGTGATGTTCATAGTTATTGCATGCGTAAAGATGCCACAAACGGCGCAAACGGAAAAAATAACAATAGGGGAGACACTTTCACGTTTGTTCAAAAATAAAGTTTACAGAGAAGGAGTAGTGGCTCAGATGTTTTACGTAGCGGCTCAGATTATGGTATGGACGTTTATTATTCAGTATGCCGATAATTTGGGTATCAAAAAGTCAGTGGCTCAGCTTTACAACATTTTTGCAATGGCGATGTTTCTTTGTAGTCGTTTCATCAGTACGTTTTTGATGAAATATGTCAACTCAAGCAAGTTGCTAACGATTTTTGCCATTGGTGCAATACTTTCAACTTTAGGCACAATCTTTATTGTTGGCCAAGTGGGTTTGTATTGCTTGGTTTCTATCTCGGTATTCATGTCGCTGATGTTCCCAACTATTTATGGAATTGCGCTTGAAAAAGTAAGTCCTCAAGATTCTACTCTAGGTGCGGCGTTTTTGGTAATGGCAATTGTAGGCGGTGCGCTTATGCCTCCACTTCAAGGTCTTATCATTGATATGGGCACAGTGGCGTGGTTGCCAGCTGTGAATGCATCGTTTGTGTTGCCATTTGTATGCTTTGTGGTTATTGCTGTCTATGGTTGGCGAGTGAATCGTAACTGGAAGAAAAATTAATAACTCGGAAAAAGGAATGAAAAAATATCAGTTCAACTTTTACAAAAGGCGTTTGGGCGATAGAAACGACGGTTGGCGTGTGAGGAAAATTGACCCTACGTTTCGTCTTGTTCCTTATGTTTTGCGAACAAGAATGGATAGTCAGGTTTTTTTCGAAGTCCGTTTGCCGATTGATACGATAGAAAATTTTGTAAAAGAGCAAAAAGCGAATATCCCAAACTTGTCGTTTATGCACGTTATTATGGCATCGCTAGTTCGTGTGTTTTCGCAACGTCCTTTTATGAATAGATTTGTGATTTGGAATAAGATTTTTGCACGCAACACGTTTAGTATTTCTCTTGCTATAAAACGATCGTTGACTGATAAGGGCGAAGAGTCCATTATAAAGCCCTATTTTAATCTTAAAGATACGTTGGCAGACGTGGTTCAAAAGGTAACGACAGAATTGGAAAATTCTCAGCCAGTAGGTCAGAAAAATTCTCAAGATACGGTTTCGGAGTTGTTGAGTCTTTTACCTGATTTTTTGCTTCGTAGTGTTATTTTTATTCTGTTTTGGCTAGATAAAGTTGGACTTTTGCCAAAAAGTATAAATAAAATAAGCCCTTGGCATTCAAGTCTTTTTCTGACAAATATAGGATCGTTGGGAATAGATTCTATCTATCATCATCTGTACGAGTTTGGAACTTGTAGTGCCTTTGTGGCAATGGGAAAGAAATGTAGAGAAACTGTAGTTC
>JAGCIZ010000285.1 GCA_017648235.1 Paludibacteraceae bacterium | reverse complement strand
TATCGAAGCTTGTGCTTGTCCGGGTTGTGGAAGTTGTTCGGGAATGTTCACCGCAAATTCGATGAATAGTTTGACGGAGGCAATTGGGCTTTCATTGCCGGGCAATGGAACGATTTTGGCAACGCACGTCAATCGCATACAGCTTTTCAAAGATGCGGCTGCGTTGATTGTGAAAAATGCATTGAAATATTACGAAGAAGGCGATGAGAGCGTATTGCCAAAAAGCATCGCAACGAGAAGTGCTTTCTTGAATGCGATGACTTTGGATATTGCTATGGGAGGTTCTTCAAATACGATTTTACACCTTTTAGCTGTTGCAAATGAGGCAGAAGTCGATTTCAAAATGACGGATATTGATGCATTGAGTCGCCGAGTGCCTTGTTTGTGTAAATTGTCGCCAAATACGCAAAAGTATTCGATGCAAGAGTGTAATCGTGCAGGTGGAATTTTGAATATCATGGTAGAATTGGCAAAGGCAGATTTACTTGATCTCTCGTGCAAACGAGTGAATGGTTCTACTTTGAAAGAAGATTTGGAGAAATATGACATTACCACTGATTTGACAGAAGAGGCAAAACGTATTTATTCGAGTGCTCCTGCAGGAGTGTTTAGCAATAAAATGGGATCTCAAAACAAAACCTATTCGTCGCTCGATGTAGATAGAGTGTCGGGTTGCATACGTAATGTGGAAAATGCTTATAGCAAAGATGGTGGTTTGGCTGTATTATTTGGAAACATTGCGCAAGATGGTTGCGTGGTGAAAACAGCTGGTGTTGATGAAAGCATTTGGCATTTTAAAGGTACTGCAAAGGTTTTCGATTCGCAAGAGTCGGCTTGTGAAGCTATTCTGGACGGAACGGTTCAGAGTGGTGATGTGGTAGTGATTACTCACGAAGGACCGAAAGGTGGTCCGGGCATGCAAGAAATGCTTTATCCAACTTCGTATTTGAAAAGTCGTCATTTAGGTAAAGAATGTGCTTTGATTACAGATGGACGTTTTTCGGGCGGAACTTCGGGATTGAGTATCGGACACATTTCGCCAGAGGCTGCTGCGGGTGGAAATATTGGAAAAATCGTTGATGGCGATGTTATAGAAATCGACATTCCAAATCGTAGCATTAACGTGTTGCTTTCAGATGAAGAACTGGCTGCACGTCCTTATCGCCCTGTGATGCGTCAGCGTGAAGTTTCAAAAGCTTTGCGGGCGTATGCTTCTATGGTGAGCTCGGCCGACAAAGGTGGCGTGCGTATAGTAGAATAAAATGCTGAAAAACATTTCATTAAATAGAAATATTGTTATTCAAACAGCAATTTTGTTGTTGGGTGCAGTGTTGTTTTTGCCGGGGTTGGGTAGCGTTCATTTATTCGATTGGGACGAGATAAATTTTGCAGAATCGGCTCGCGAAATGATTGTTACTGGCGATTATATGACCGTTCAAATCAACTTCGAACCGTTTTGGGAGAAGCCTCCGCTTTTCATTTGGATGCAAGTGCTTTCGATGAAAATTTTTGGTATTAACGAGTTCGCTGCACGATTTCCTAATGCGATTTGTGGCATAGTAACAATGTTGGTGCTTTTCAATATTGGGAAAAGATTGAAAAATGAACGTTTTGGTCTGCTTTGGGTGTTTGTGTATATTGCTTCACTCACGCCGTTTTTCTATTTCAAATCGGGGATTATAGATCCTTGGTTCAACTTGTTTATTTTTCTTGGAACGTACTATTTTGTTTGTTTTACTGCTCCTAACGAAGAAAGAAATAAGTATTTGTTGGTTGCCTTGTCGGCTTTTTTTTTAGGTTTGGCAGTGTTGACCAAAGGACCAGTCGGATTTTTGATTTTTCTGTTGACGTTTGCGGTTTATTTGTTGGTGAAACGTTTTAAAATCAGTTTTACTTGGACTCAAGTTTTGCTCTTTTTTGCAGTCTTTGGTTTTGTTGGTGGATTTTGGTTTTTACTGCAAATTGCTAATGGTAACTTTTCTGTTATACAAGATTTTATCATTTATCAAATTCGACTTTTTGAAACCAAAGATGCTGGTCACGGTGGTTTTCTTCTATATCATTTTGTCGTGTTGTTGGTTGGAGTTTTTCCCACTTCGGTGTTTGCTTTGTTTACGTTTAGAAAAAACATTTTGCAAAAAGAATCGGACTCAATGATATCGCATTTTTTTCGTTGGATGATGATATTGTTTTGGGTGGTTTTGATTTTGTTTACCATCGTACGAACAAAAATTATTCACTACTCATCAATGTGTTATTTCCCGTTGACATTTTTGACAACGTGGTATATCGAACGAATTATTGATAGAAAAGAATCTATTCATTGGTTGGCAAAGGTGTTGATTGGACTTTTTGCTTTGATTTTTTCGCTAGCAATAGCGATTGTTCCGTTTATTGATAGTTTGAAACATTTACTTTTCTCCGTTGTAGATGAGTTTACAAAAGGTAATTTAGAGGCTACTTCGCAATGGATGGGTTTTGAGTGGATTGTAGGTGTTATTTTGTTTGTAGGAGCAATTTATTTTATTGTTTTTGGAAATAAAAATCCTAAAAAAGCTGTTTTTTTGTTGTTTTCTTCATCGTTGATTTTTATTTTTTCAACAATGCTTTTTGTTGTGCCACAGGTGGAAAAATATACACAAGGGACACCGATTGAGTTTTACAAGAGCAAAAAAGGTGAGGATTGTTATATACTTTATGCAATGGATATTTATTTTTATAAAAATGGAGACAAAAGCAAAAGTTATGCTCCTTATTTTTATGCAGAACGTAAGGCAGAAAACAACTGCTCTGACGAGGATTTTTTGCGTCGGGGAGATATAAACAAACCTTGTTATTTTGTAATTAAGAATTTTCCAAAAACAATTGAGTTTTTTGAAAAAGGAACAAAAGATGTTCAGTTTTTGTATTCCAAAAATGGATTTTCTTTTTATGTGCGATATCCACAAATGAAATAACTTTAAATAGAAGCGATCAATGAAAAAAACGTTGTGGTTTTACGTATTGTTTATGCTGTTTCTACTGATTTTAGGAACTTTAATTTTCCTCTACGATAAAGGTTCTCTACATGAAATGTTGACCATAGATTGGATTTCAAAATCAAGTGCAAATGTGGTTTCTTTCACAGATGTATTTTTTAAATACATAACCGAGGTTGGAGGAAATGTGCCTTTTATAGTTGCGGCAGTGTTTTTGTTTGTCAAATTTGGCTATTCTTATTTTTTGTTACTTTCTCAGTTGGCGGTAACATGTGTAGTTCAACCGATAAAGCATATCTTAAATGTGCCTCGCCCAAAAGTGTTTTTTGCGGAAAATTTTCCTGATGTTGTTTTGCATCAAGTTGAAGGCGTTAGTATGCATTCGATGCTAAGTTTTCCTAGTGGTCATACTGCCTCTGTTTTTGCCTTTATGTTGGCTCTTTCGCTTATTTGAAAGCGAACTTGGACTTCGGTGACTTTTCTTCTGATTGCGGTGCTAGTTGGTTATTCTCGTATTTACCTTTCT
>JAGCIZ010000029.1 GCA_017648235.1 Paludibacteraceae bacterium | reverse complement strand
GTAAGAAAATGAATACTGATGAAGATCCTGATGAAGACATCTTGTTGGAGATTAAGAACTTGCAAGAAAAGGTGATGATTATTCGTCAGAATATTATTGATAAACAACGTGTGGTATCGAATATGATAAAATGCGAGTTGATTCCTGATGAGTTGCGTTCTAGATTGTCAGTGATTATAAAAGACGTTAATTCGTTGTTTGAATACACTCGTTTTGGATTTGATCGTCTGGACTATTTGCAAGATACTTTTCTCGGTTTGGTTAATATTGAACAAAATAAAACAATCAAAATATTCACAGTTGTTTCCATTATCTTTATGCCGCCAACTCTTATTGCCAGCATGTACGGAATGAACTTTAAGTTTATGCCCGAACTAGGTTGGAAATATGGTTATTTGTTTGCATTGTCGCTGATGGTGGTGTTTTCGGGAACATTGCTTTGGGTTTTCAAAAAGAAAAAGTGGCTGTAAAGAGTGAAAATAGATTTGGTCTTAAAAAAATATTATGCCTATTTATTGCTCGAAAAGTCGCTTTCAAGAAACACTGTAGATGCCTATAAAAGAGATTTGAATACTCTTTTGAAACATCTAGAGCAAATTCAAGTTGATGTGTTAGATGTGAATAAAGAGCATTTATCCGATTTTTTAGTAGAACTTGCTCATATCGGCATTCATCCTCGTACCCAAGCGCGTATGATATCGGGCATAAAATCTTTTTATCGGTTTCTAGTTTACGACAAACAACTCAAAAGTAATCCTGCAGATTTGCTAGAGTCTCCTAAAATTGGTTTTCGTTTGCCGGAGGTGCTTTCGGTTGCTGAAATTAATCAAATAGTAGGAGCTGTTGATTTGTCAAAACCTGAAGGTCAGAGAAATAAAACCATCATTGAGGTACTATATGGCTCAGGATTGAGAGTTTCTGAATTGGTAAATCTGAAAATTTCAAATGTTTTCTTTGATGAACGATTTATGAAAGTTGAAGGGAAGGGAAATAAACAGCGTTTGGTGCCTCTTTCCGACGAAAGCTTGAAGCAAATACAGTTTTGGTTTCTTGATAGAAACTTGCTTAAAATTCAGCCTGGGAACGAAGATTTTCTTTTTTTGAACAGACGAGGAACTAAACTCACCCGTGCGATGATTTTTGATATTGTAAAAAAAATGGCGCTATCTGCAGGAATAAAGAAAAATGTTAGCCCTCATACGTTTCGTCATTCATTTGCTACTCATTTGCTTGAGGGTGGCGCCAATTTGCGGGCAATTCAGCAACTACTTGGTCATGAGAGTATTATGACGACTGAGATTTATACACATGTTGATGTTCAATTTATTCGTGAAGAAATTTTGACGAAGCATCCACGCAATAAATGATTTCTACATATTAAAAATAATACTAAAAGTGGCTTAAGAAAAACAAAATGAAATTCCTTTGCTTTTTCTTCAAAAAAAATGTTGCTAAAATGTCGCAAAAGATGTAATTTTGTCGCCTTAAAATTAAAGGATATTAAAGTTTTATAATAATGAAAAAACACAATTTTAATGCAGGACCATCAATCCTTCCTCAATCAACAATTGAGAACACAGCAAAGGCAGTTTTGAACTTTAACGATTCGGGATTGTCGTTGATGGAAATGAGCCATCGCTCGAAAGATTTTCAAGCAGTTATGGACGAAACAGAAGCTCTGTTCAAAGAAATTTTGGATATTCCTCAAGGTTATTCTGTTTTGTTTTTAGGCGGTGGAGCAAGTATGCAATTTTGTATGGTTCCATACAACTTGTTGGAGAAAAAAGCAGCATATTTGAACACAGGTACTTGGGCAAACAAAGCACTTAAAGAAGCAAAACTTTTTGGTGAAGTTATTGAAGTTGCTTCATCAAAAGATGCAAACTTTTCTTTTATTCCAAAAGACTATGTTATCCCTACCGATGCTGATTATTTCCACATCACTACAAATAACACCATTTTTGGAACAGAAATCCGCAAAGATTTAGATTCTCCAGTAACATTGGTTGCCGATATGTCTTCTGATATTTTCTCTCGTCCAATTGATGTTTCTAAATATGGTTTGATTTACGGTGGAGCTCAAAAGAATTTGGCTCCTGCTGGTGTTACCTTTGTAATTGTTAAAGATGAATTGTTGGGAAAAGTTTCTCGTCCTATTCCAACCATGCTTGACTATCGCACTCACATTAAAGGTGGAAGTATGTTCAACACACCTCCTTGTGTTCCTATTTTCGGTGCTTTGCAAACATTAAAATGGATTAAAGGATTGGGAGGCGTTTCGGTGTTAGAAAAAATGAATATCGAAAAAGCTCAACTCCTTTACGATGAAATTGACAGAAACAAATTGTTCAAAGGAACTGCAGCCGTAGAAGATCGTTCGCTTATGAATATCTGCTTCGTAATGAACGACGAATACAAAGAATTGGAAGAAGAGTTCGGAAAATTTGCTGCTGAACGCGGAATGGTTGGTATCAAAGGTCACCGTTCTGTTGGAGGTTTCCGCGCTTCTACTTACAATGCATTGCCTAAAGAAAGCGTTTTGGCGCTAATCGACTGCATGAAAGAATTCGAACGCAAGGCATAAGAAAAGAAAAGACAATAAAATCTAAAAAAGAGAAAAAATGAAAGTATTAGTTGCTACCGAAAAACCATTTGCTGCTGCTGCTATCAATGGAATTAGAGAAATTGTAGAAAAAGCAGGATATGAGTTGGTTTTGTTGGAAAAATATACAGATGTAGCCGAATTTTATGCTGCAGTTGCTGACGTTGATGCGCTTATCGTTCGTTCCGACAAAGTAACAAAAGAGGTTATTGCTCACGCAAATAATTTGAAAATAGTTGTTCGTGCAGGTGCAGGTTTCGACAATTTGGACCTCGACGCATGTAGCGAACGTGGCATTGTGGCAATGAACACTCCTGGTCAGAACTCTAATGCTGTAGCAGAACTTGCTCTTGGAATGATGGTTTATATGGCTCGTAACACCTTCCAAAAAGGTACTGGTAGCGAACTTAAAGGCAAACGTCTAGGCATTCAGGCTTATGGAAATGTTGGACGATTGGTCGCTAAAATTGCCCAAGGATTTGGCATGGAAGTCGCAGCTTTTGACCCATTTGTTCCTACAGAAGCAATTGAGAAAGATGGCGTAAAACCAGTTCTTTCGTTGGACGAATTGTATAGCACTTGTCAGTATATCTCATTGCATATTCCTGCAAACGAACAAACAAAAAAATCCATTGGCAAAGCATTGTTAGGACAAATGCCAAAAGGAGGTTGCTTGATTAACACTGCTCGTAAAGAGGTAATCAACGAAGAAGAATTGGTCGAAATCCTTTCGGAACGTACCGACTTGAAATATGCTACAGATATTGCTGCAGATAAACAAGAAGAATTAAATGCTCTTTTTGGAAATCGTGTTTTTGCTACACCTAAAAAGATGGGAGCGGAAACAGCTGAAGCTAATATCAACGCAGGTCTTGCTGCTGCGAGTCAGATTGTAGATTATTTGGAAAATGGTAATGAAAGATTTCGTTTGAGTAAGTAAGTTTTATTGTTCATAAATAAAAAAGGAAGTCAAAACCTTTAAGGATTTGGCTTCTTTTTTTATGCTTGTACAATTTTTTACTCAGAAACTCGTTATTGTGGTAGTTGAAAAGAACTAAAAAATGAAATCAATTTACGGACTAAAACGCTTCTTAAAGTATTTTTTTATTTTACTTTCATTTGCAATTGCGGGACTTTCTCTTTTTGTTACCAATGTTTTGGTGCGAAAGCTTTCTTCAGAAGAACGTTCCCGAATGGAACTTTGGGCTAATGCGACGCGTGAATTGATAAATGTAGAAAATTTTGATACAGATTTGAGTTTTGTGCAGAGTGTGATAGAAGCTAATCATACAATTCCTGTGATTTTGTTGGATGCAAAGGGCGAACTTTTGTCGTACCGTAATATGGACTCATTAATGCTGAATGATAGCCTAGAAATAGATCGAATAAAAAATCTTCATGAACCTATAGAAGTCCCTGTGAACGATGGAGAGGTACAGTACATTTATTACGACGATTCCTTGCTTTTAAAGCAACTTTCTTATTTTCCATTTGTGCAGATTGTAGTAGTGGCTTTGTTCCTTTTTTTGGTGTTTTTTGCCTTTTTCTCAATTCAAAAGGCGGAGCAGGACAAAATTTGGGTTGGACTTTCTCGAGAGACTGCTCATCAACTCGGCACCCCAATATCATCTCTCTTGGCTTGGAATGAGATTCTAAAAAACCGTTATCCTGAAGAAGCATATTTGTACGAAATGGAAAAAGATGTTGATCGCTTGAGGGTAATTGCTGAACGTTTCTCAAAAATAGGCTCAAAACCAGAACTTACGGAGTGCTCACTTCAGGAGGAGCTTTCAAGTGTTATTTCGTATATGCGGAAAAGAACTTCGCAAAAAGTGAATTATGTTTTTGATGCCAAAAACACGAATACAAAAGTTTGGATTAATGCAGATCTTTTTCATTGGGTAATCGAGAATCTTTGTAAAAATGGAATTGATGCCATGGAAGGTATTGGTAGCTTGACATTCAAAATTAAGGAAGATTCAAAAAATGTGGCAATAGATGTGATTGACAATGGAAAGGGTATCCCAAAATCTAAACTAAAAACTATATTTAACCCTGGATATACTACTAAAAAAAGAGGTTGGGGGCTTGGTCTTTCGTTGGCAAAGCGCATAATAGAGGAGTATCATCGAGGTAAAATTTTTGTAAAACACTCGGAACCTAACTTTGGAACTACCTTTAGAATCATTCTGCAAAAAGTAACAAAAGATTAAATAGTCTTTTTCTTCTTTCTGCGTCTATATTGAATAGCACTTTTTTCGGTTTGCTATTCTCTTAACTATACACTTTTTTTTACCTTTGCCATGGTAATATAATTATAAAAATAACAAAATGACTTCACAAGAAATTCGTCAGTCGTTTCTCGACTTTTTTGCTTCTAAAGGGCATAAAATAGTTCCTTCTGCACCAATGGTTATCAAAGATGATCCTACGTTGATGTTTACCAATGCAGGGATGAATCAATTCAAAAATATCATTTTGGGAAATGATCCTATAAAATTCCCTCGTGTAGCCGATTCGCAGAAGTGTTTACGCGTTAGTGGAAAACATAACGACTTAGAAGAAGTTGGACATGATACCTATCATCACACAATGTTTGAGATGCTTGGAAATTGGTCGTTTGGCGACTATTTTAAGGAAGAAGCCATTGCTTATGCTTGGGAATATCTTACAGAAGTACTTAATCTGGAAAAAGACCGTTTGTATGTTACCATTTTTGAAGGATCTCCAAAAGAGGGATTGGAAAGAGACTTTGAAGCTGCAGAATTTTGGGCAAAGCATATTGACAAGGATAGAATTATTGACGGAAATAAAAAGGATAATTTTTGGGAAATGGGAGATACAGGTCCCTGTGGTCCTTGTTCCGAAATACATATCGATTTAAGAAATGAAGCAGATCGAAAATTGGTGGATGGAAAATCGCTTGTAAATGGAGATCATCCGCAAGTAATTGAGATATGGAACAATGTGTTTATGCAGTATAATAGAAAGGCAGACGGATCTCTAGAAACTCTACCAAACAAGGTAATTGATACGGGAATGGGATTCGAACGCCTTTGTATGGCTATACAAGGGAAACAATCGAATTACGATACCGACGTTTTTCAACCTATGCTAGGTAAAATTGGAGAGACTTGTAACTGCAAATATGGTCAATCAAAAGAGACTGATGTGGCAATGCGTGTTATTGCCGACCATATTAGAACAATTGCTTTTGCCATTACTGATGGTCAACTTCCAAGCAATGCGAAAGCTGGATATGTCATTCGTAGAATTTTAAGACGTGCAGTGCGTTATGGTTATACGTTCTTGGGGCAAAGATCAGCATTTATGTTTAAGCTTATTCCTCAATTAGTTTGCGATATGGGAGTTGCTTATCCTGAACTGAAAGCACAACAAGTTCTTATTGAAAAAGTAATTAAAGAAGAAGAGGAAGCATTTCTTCGTACGCTTGAAACAGGAATTCGTTTGCTCGACAAAGTGATGGACGATGCTCGAAAGGCGAACAAAAAGGAGATTTCGGGTAAAGACACGTTT
>JAGCIZ010000284.1 GCA_017648235.1 Paludibacteraceae bacterium | reverse complement strand
GGCTTATCAAAACTTTACTGCAGCTGAGTGGTCAAAAATGGAAGTTGCAGGTGCAGTTTTCTTGCCTGCTGCTGGCTACCGCCTCGGCTCAGAAGTGCGCTGCGTGCAGAACTGCGGCTACTATTGGTCTGCCACTGAGGACGGTAGCTACTACGCGTACTACCTCTACTTCTACTCTGACGGAGCGTACATGTTCAACAACTATCGCTACTACGGCTACAGTGTGCGTTTGGTTAAGGATTTATAAAAAACTGCTCCCCTTGTCTTCAAGGGGAGAGTAAAAAAAAGATAAAAAAAGCAGAACCCTTCGGGAGTTCTGCTTTTTTATTTATTCTCTTTCTTTTTTCTTAGAATGGGAGATCGTCGGTTTCAGCTTCGCTATCAAATGGAGAAGAGAAAGTTGCTGTGGCAGGTTTCTCTGCTACTGTAGCGCTATCGGAACCACCTCCTGAAGAACGTTTAGAACCAAAAAATTCTATCTTGTCGCAAACTATTTCGTAAACATCGCGTTTCATTCCATTTTTATCTTCGTAAGAGCGAGAGCGAATTTTTCCTTCTACATAAACGCTCGAACCTTTTTTTACCCATCTTTCTACAAAAGGTACTTGATCTTTTCTTACTACAATACGATGCCACTCTGTTCTCTCTGGCACCTCAGTTCCGTTCGACAACTTGTATCCTCTTTCGGTGGTTGCCAATGAAAAATTAGCAACTGCATTTCCACCTTCGAAATGCTGAACCTCAGGATCTCTACCTACGTTTCCAATTAAAATAACTTTGTTCAATGACATAACTATAACGTTTTTATTTTGAGTATGTAAAGGAAAATAAAGATATTTAATTCTCCAAATTTTTTTCGATAAAAATTTCCATCAGACGGGGAACGGGAAAACCACTGAGGTTGGAAATTGGGATTGCAATGAACTCTTTATTTTCAGGAAAGAGGTCGTCGTAGGTCTCTATGGTAAAAAAGCGTGCATAGATAATTTGATGGCTCAATACATGTTTGTAAACGGACGAAGTTTTTTTAATCACAAATCTTTTATCATTTAGAAATGGATGTTTTAGCAAATCTTCTACCTCTGAGAGTTTCTCTGTTTCAATTAAAGGAAATTGGTAAAGATTTTTCCAAATATCGTTTTGCGTTCGTTTCTGCAGAATAGTTTCCGTCCCTTTTTTTATGAAAAAATAGTTGAAAAATCGTTCACGTTGAACTATTTTTTTTGTTTTTACGGGCAAGGTTTTCACCAAATTGCTGGCAAAGGCTACACAAAACTCTTGCAGTGGGCATTGTATACAGTTGGGAGATTTTGGTACGCACTGTAGTGCTCCAAACTCCATTATAGCCTGATTGTGTAGCGAAGGATTTTTCTTATTCAAAAGTTTTTCGGCAAGTAGAGAGAATTCCTTTTTTCCTTGTGTGGAATTTATTGGAGTAGTGATGCCAAATAATCTAGATAGAACCCGAAAAACATTGCCATCGACTACAGCATAGGGCATGTTGTAAGAAAAAGAGCAAATGGCTGCTGCGGTGTAATCACCAATTCCTTTAAGTGCCAAAACTTCCTTGTGGCTGCTTGGAAAAATAGAATGATGCTTAGCGACAATATGCTGTGCCGCAAAATGTAGATTCCTAGCACGGGAGTAATAGCCAAGTCCTTGCCAATACTTTAGAACCTCCTCTTCGGAGGCTTGTGCTAAACTTTCTACATTGGGAAAGCGTTCTACAAAACGAGAAAAATAACCCAGAGCTTGATCAACTCTAGTTTGTTGCAGAATAATCTCAGAAATCCAGATTTTGTAGGCATCGGTAGTTTCTCTCCAAGGCAGAACTCTTTTGTGAATCTGATACCAATTCGCAATTGTTTTTCCAACTATGTCAAATAGTTGCGGCATTTTTTATATTCTCTCCAGCACAATTTTTATCAACTCCTCAATAGAACCTTTGTATTCTGTATTCATATCTTTGGAGATGCGACCTGCAATGATACTGCATACAGTCATTGCTTTATGCCCAAGCATCTTGGAGAGTCCTGCAAGCGCAGAGCTTTCCATTTCAAAGTTTGTAATCATTTCATCTCCGTAGCGGAATGAAGTGATTTTTTCGTTCAAATTCATATCGTTTGGAGCCAACCGAACAAACCGACCTTGAGGCCCATAAAATCCCGGAGCTGAAATGGTAACGCCACGGATCATTCCTTTGCCAATTCTTTCCACTAGTTCTTCGTCGGAACTGACAACATATGGAGCTGCCAAACGATTGTTCCAGTTTGTATGTTGCTTGAATTTATCTTCAAAATCTATATCAAAAATTTCGCTAGAGTTGGCGTAGAAATTCAATAAGCCATCAAATCCAATCGAACGCTTTGCAACCACATAACTTCCAACAGGACATTCCATTTGTAATCCACCAGAAGTGCCAACTCTTACCAAAGTTAACGACTTGAGTTGTTCCTTGACACATCTTTTCTCAAAATCG
>JAGCIZ010000028.1 GCA_017648235.1 Paludibacteraceae bacterium | reverse complement strand
TCACCTAATAAGTACTTTTCTGGAGAAGCAGCAATGGAGCAATCAATGGGTGTTGTTGGGTTACAACTTTCAATCCCTTTATGGTCAAGTGGAAAACGTGCTGCTGCCATTACAGAAAAACGTTTGGCAAAACAGGCGGCAGAAAATCAGTTGGCCGATGCACGCGATGGATTGTTAGTTCAACATAAGCAATTGCGTTATAATCTTTCAACTGCGTATGAAGATTTTGATGTTCAAAAGATGAATATTGATGTATCGCAACGTGTGTTTAGTAGCGTTTCAAATAAATTTGAACATGGATACGCATCTAGTTTAGAACTTACTAATGCGAGTACTACTTTTTTGACTGCTCAAAATGATTACATTCAGTCAATTTTGAATTTGTTAGAAGCTCAAATTAACTTGAAAAAGTTATTAAATAAATGAAAATCAGATATTGTGCCATATTAGTTTTCTGTTTGTTTGCGACGGCTGTTTTTTCGCAAAACATAACATTGGGAGTAAAAGTGGGTTATAACTCATCTCTCGGGTTTAGCGAAAAATGGGAATCTGGTTCGCAGCCTTATTTTATGGAAAATGGTCTTGCAAATGGGTTTAATATTGGTTTGATGTCTCGTTTAGGAAAACGTCTTTATGGACAAATAGAAGTTTTATATAATCGTAATTATACATCGTTTTCACTTGGAGAAAAAGATACTCATAAGGTTCTTCTTCAGGGAATAAATGTGCCGGTGTTATTTGGAGTGAAGATTATTGATCGACGCCTTTTTAATTGGCGCGTTATGGTGGGACCTGATTTTTCGTTTGATTTGAAGTCGAAGACTGATTGTGAAAATACTCCATTGACTTATACTCTTAGGAAATCTTTAATAGGTTTGGATTGTGGTATGGGTTTTGATATTTGGCATTTTGCGGTTGATTTTCGTTATCAGTTGATACAAAATCGTTATGCTTACCAAATACAATCAGGAAGTGAAAACGTAACAATAAATACCTCGCCAATGCACAATTTTGAAGTTTCATTGGCTTGGAAGATTTTAGATAAAAGTAAGAGAGATAATATTAAAAAGATAGAAAAATGATAAAAATTTGTAAAGAAATGGTTGCAATCTCCTTATTGGCAACACTTTTAGTTGCTTGTGGAGATAACAAGAATGTACAAACTTCGGAAGAAAACGAACGTGTAGAACAAGTACGAGTACAAAAAATAGAAGCGACTCAGTTTGATAGAAAAATTAATTTGAGTACAACGCTTCAAGGTTACGAAACACAAAATGTTGCACCTTCAGTAACAGGAAAGATTGAGAAAATTTTTGTTGAAGAAGGAAGTCGTGTTGCAAAAGGCGATGATCTTGTGCGCATGGATCAGTTGCAGTACAAAACAACAAAGTTGGCATATGCTAACTTAGGAGTAGAACTTGCTCGAGTAGAAGCTCTTTTGAAAACCGGTTCGGCAACTCAACAAACTTATGACCAACTCAAGCTTTCTTATGACCAAACAAAAGAGAATCTTGATTTTATGGAACAAAACACTTATGTTAAAGCTCCATTTTCAGGTGTTATTTCTGCTAAAAATTATGAGGATGGCGAACTCTATTCAGGTCAACCGATTTTGATTTTGACGCAAATAAACTTGTTGAAAGCCGAAATTGCTGTGCCTGAACAACATTTTCCTAATGTGAAACGGGGAATGGAAATTGAACTTCGTTCGGAGATTTATCCTGATCAAACTTTCATGGCTGTTATTGAGACAGTTTTCCCAACAATTGATCCTGCAACTCATACGTTTCAGGTGAAAGTGCGAATTCCTAATGCGAAAGAATTACTTCGTCCAGGAATGTACGTAAATGCAACTTTGCCTTTGGGTACAACTCAAGCTATAGTGGTTCCTTATCAAGCAGTGTTGAAAATGCAAGGTTCTAACGAACGTTTTGTTTTTGTAAATGAAAATGGATACGCCAAACGCATAAGAGTAACTCTTGGACAACGTTTCGATGATAAAACAGAAATTGTTTCGAATGAAATAAATGTTGGAGATGACCTTGTAGTAGTTGGCCAAGCTCGTTTGATTGATGGCATTAAACTCAATGTTAATGAGTAAACTATAAAAACTTTAATTATTGTTATTTGTTTCATAAATTTTTTAATTGTAACTAACAATGGCAATTTACAAAACAGCGATTAATAAACCCGTCACTACAGCTTTGATTTTTGTGGCTGTAATGATTATTGGGGCATTTTGTTACATTCAACTTCCGATTGACCAGTTGCCAGAAATGGAACCTCCTTACATTTCGGTAATGACGGCTTACCCAGGGGCAAACT
>JAGCIZ010000283.1 GCA_017648235.1 Paludibacteraceae bacterium | reverse complement strand
TTTATAATTTAAATTCTGAGCCATCCAAACTTGGTTACCAATAGTTGTGTATTTATATTCTTGGCCATCACGTTCGTCAATAAATGTTCCACGATTCGGCATTCCATAAGCATTCATACCCTCTGCTGGGCAAACTGATTCCGCATCAAATTCTTCTTCTGCATCGGTTGTGCAGGCGTTTAGAGAGATAGTCAGAATACTAAGAATAGTTATGACTATTATGGTTTTGAGGTTTCTAACCAATTTAAATGTTGGTGAATTCATAATGAACTCCTATTTAAAGATCTTCCAGGACAGAATCTCATTTTCTCGTCGAAGAACAAGATAGCATCCTGGTGAGAATGTGTGATTTTTTAATGAAATTGAATGTTCTCCTACACCCCACATTCCTTTAAATAAAGAAACGAGAGGCGTGCCAGCAGCATTTACAGTTTCTAATGTATATAGCCCTTTTTCATTGATATGTACATAGATAACATCGCCTTCAATATCAATCAAATTTTCATAAGAATCCTTTATAATAAATTCATTTTTAAATGTTGGCTGAGGAGCATATCCCCATAATAAATTTCCATTCAAATCTAACACTATTGCAGAATCAGCCTCAATTAATTCTACTTCATTCAAATTATAGTGCGATGGATCATCGTTAGAATTATAACCAATTGACCAATCAGCATTATGTATTTCAAAATTCACACCATTACCAAAATCAGATTTTTCACTAGGATTGAGAATTGCATTTGTGTAAAGGAAAGATACATAATAAAGATCTCCACCAACACTTACCTTATTTGAAGTAGCAAAAGGATTGTTATAAACATCTACTACTTGCATTCCACCATCATCACGATAATAGTAGCGGACTTCATAACCCTCAATTGCAGTTTCACCTGTATTTTCTACAAGCATTGTTATGAGACTTGACTGATTTGAACCGGTCTTAGAATCCTTTGCCAAAACACGAACACTTTTGCGTTTTTTTTCTAACGGTCCATCAGAATCATAACAGTTCCAATCATTCAAAATAAAACCATCGGCATCAAGCACAGCAATTCCTTTTGCCTCCACATAATCATTCAATGCGTCTTTTGCAAAACTCGGGTCATCAACAACATTCCATGGAAAATAGTAATCTGTACGATGTAATCCTATTTGAGGTCCATTACCATAGTATACACTTCCATAGGCCTGAATAGACTCCGTTAATAGTAATTCCCCATAATAAACATCTCCTGCATCTGGAACAACAGACATTGGCACATTTGGATAGAAAGACATCGCTTGAACAGATTCCCCTTCACCACTATAATAGTAACGAATACGGACATCCTTGAAACTCATTCCCGTTAAATTTTGTAACTGAAAGCGAGGTCTAACCCAAGAAACATCACTTTGATTTTCGTAATGCATCTTAACAGATATACGTGGCGTTGGATTAGTCCAATTCGCTTCCCCATAATTAATCAAATTTGCTGGAATGTTTTTTGCTTCATTTACGAGAGCAAGAGCTGCTATTCCTAAGCTACCGACTGGTCTAATAGATATTCTATTTTCTCCAGAAGACAACGGAAGAGACAAACCGTTTATGCGAGAACTTTTCCACAAACCTGTTGATTCAATTGTATAAATTCCATAAGAAAGACCATCTACAAAAATTTCTATCCGAGATTTTTTTGATACATAATCCAAAGAAAGAAGATAAAGAGAATAATGACCAGCAGTTACATCAACATTCCAAGTCATAAAATCTGCTTCAACAGCATTTTTTTGTCGCAAATAGGCTTTTCCTGATACAGCACAAGACTGTTCTACTAAAAGTCCTCCTCGATCTAAATCTATAGCTCTTGCAGCAACAATATCACTCGCCGATAAATCTAATCCATCTCTGAACAAATTAAAAACCTGTGATGAATCAAGACTTGTTCTATATATTCTTACATCAGATATCCCACCAACGATTGATTTAGCAGAACCTATTCGGCCTATTATTGGTTTTCCTCCTTTTCCAAATTTTAAAAGATAACCCAAATTTTTACTTTCAACAAAAATTCCATTTTTATAAAGACACACATAATTATCATTAATTGTTAGCACGATATGATTCTTTACGTTACGTTCTGCTTTTGCAGTAAAAGTTATTCTCTCTGAATCTATTTCAAAATAATATTTTCCATTTGCATCCACTCCTATTAACCATGTATTTTCCCCTTCCCAACCAAATACAGTTCCCGCTAAATTTCCAGAAGAAAATCTAAGTTCTACACTAAAAGCTGTTAGCGAATCCGACGTGGACATATCATTTTTTCCCATTGCTCTATCTGAAGCAAATAAGTTTAAGCTTTTTCCATTTTGCCATGGGTGTTTCAAATTAGAAATATCAATATCTGGTCCATTTCCAGTTACTTCATATGCAGTATTTCCAACCCCCTCAGAAAGTGGATACCATAAAAATAATGATGTTGGATAAGGATATATTTTTTCTGAGAGAATTGTTGCTTTCGCATAATTGTGTCCAAAATCTTCTATAGTTACATTTACGTTTGCTTTACAACCTACACAATTATACAGCATTTCTCTATTCAATATAAAATTCTCTGCAACAGACTTATTTCCTAAAATCGTCCTACTTTCTACTAAGTTACCACCAAAATAAACATCTAAACGCATCTTAGAAATACCAGAAATTTCATCTATAGAAGAAACATCCACTTGCAAAATACGACTATCAAAGGTCTCCATCACAGAAACATTTATATCATCTATTACAGGTGATATAGAGTCTATCCGTACTATCGGACCACGGTATTGAAATGTTTGGCCATCTATACCATAGATATTAATTCTAGAAGTGTAAATATCATGCATCAAACTTATATCCGATTTTCGAATATTCCATTTAATTGGATTTGTAGAAGCTGCCTGATGTTCTGCAACAACAATTTCGCCTTTACGTAATTGGATTAAATAATTACTTTTCCCAGAACAGGAATATGGATATTCTAACCAACCATTAACAGTTCCAGCCCAAAGAGTATCTAAGGATATTTCATTACAAACAAGTTCATATTTTTCTGTTAAAGCAGAATCAACCAATTCGATTTTCTCAAATATTTTTTCATCTAAAATTATAAATGTGGAAAAACTATTTGTTTTGGCTATAATTTCAATAGACTCACACTTATCTTCAAAATTTAAATCATTCAATTCAATTGGATTATTTTTTTTATCAAATGCTAAAATATTTTGTGTTTCAAGTGGCATTATTTCCTTTGATTCGAAATCAGGTTTATAAACCTTAAGTTCTGATGGATGTACTCCTTTTAATTCTTTACATTGAAGTCTTACATGTATCAAAGGCCATTGGGATTCCGATAACTTCGAAAAATCGTGAGATGGAAGTACTTCAATAACAGGTCCAATAATATCTAAATTTTTAAATGCCTCAAAATTATACTCTCCAGCCTTTGAAATAGTACGGACCGTAACATCAACATCATTTTCTCCCCATGTTCCGGGTTCAAAATTCACGGAAATTTCTCCGTACATTGATTCAACAACCCCACCCTTTCCTGATTTCAAAAGGCTCCCCACATGAACATCTAATTGGTGAAAATAAGTTTCTCCATTAATTCCGCCGTAAGTAAGAAAGAAAGATGTATTACCCTGCAGCCGATTCATTTCAACGTAATCTAATACTGGATACGGAGTCTCTAATGGTAATTCATTTTGTATTCCTGATTTTAAAAAGTTTTGTTTCCCATTTTGTATATAAAACAAATTCCATTTCTGATTTTCCCCAGGAACTCGTCCTCTGAGTGTTATCTTTTCTGGTTCGCGAGATGTGTAATCAATATTTTTGTTCCGAATTACATTAAACTCTTGTGCAATAGAGTCATATTCAGCTGTGTAATACGGATGCAATTTTCTTTCAACATCTTCAGTTGTATTTTCTCCTTCCTCTCCTCGAACATACACTTTAGGATTACTTATTTTTATTTTTTTCATCCAAGGTTTTCCCAAAATCTCATCATTTAAGTCTTGATTTTTTATATCCTCTAAGGATACCTTATGCTGTAAATCGCTCCGATTATAATCCCATGGTTTCTGCAAAGACCAAATAAACGAAGCTGTAGATTTTTTTTCTGTCCCTTCATTAGTTGCGAACCAATCTCCATCATCGCCTTTTTGGGGCTTCCAATTAGGTGTTGATATTTTTAACTCAAAATCACCACTTGGAATATACCCATTACTTACAATACTCTTATCTACATGAGGTTTTGTTTTAAGAAATTCCTCTTTTGAAATTTGCCAGTATTCTAATTCCTTTGAATCATTTTCAGTTACATCATATAAATATGTACTTAATAATCCATCTTTTTCTGGAATGTATGAATTCAACTCTATAACTGGTGTAAATGTAGTTTCAGGATTTTCATTTGTAGTCGCCGTTAAAGGATTCTTAATTACATTATTATCTATTAAAAATTTACTGTTCCAATCATCAAGGTTCCAATCCCCTACACTAAAATGTAAACCAGAAGCAAGGCCATGGTAAAATTTACAATTCTCGCACATCTTATTTACAGAGTTTTCTATTTCTGAAAAATCGCTGCTTGTAAATGGATAAGTAGTAGATACACTAACATTTGATTTTATAGCAGTTTTTGCTGACATTTTGGGTGCTACATAAAAAGATATCTTTAGAGGATTGCTAATACTAGGAGTTTCAATAGAATCAACTCCATTATCACTATCTAAATCCGACCTTTTAAATACCCCATTTTCATTCCACGCCATTGCCGCCCTAAAAGAAATAGGAGCATCTTTAGCATTATAAAATTTTATGGAATATGTTGAATTTGACAAACCTTCGTTAGAATTACCTGTATATTCATCAGGAAAAAGTAATGGATTTTCAGGTACTTGAGCCATTGAAAATTTCTGTACTTCAAAAGCAGTCACTCCAGTCGTAGCATTATTAGTTACCCAATTTTCTCCATCAAAAATTTGACATGGTTTTTCTTGCAAATTACAATACCCTTCCTCATTAAATAAAGCAATATTCTGTGGATCCAATCGCGTAAATGTATTAGCCAAATTATTATAACCATATTGTGGATACCAATAATCTTCTTTTACCGCTATTTTCAGTCTAATCGCTATTTCCGTGTCACTACCATCATTATCACACCAACAGCTGTAATTACCATAAGAGTAGTTATTATGTGAAACCGTAGGAGATACAGAAATTTTTACCATATCTTTATGAACATTATAATCATCGTCTTCATTACATATAAATTTTTTATTTGAAATATTCTCAATTGTATTAGATGGTTTACAATTTAACTCTGGAGATGTATTTTCTAATTCAAAAGTTCCACTATCATAATAAAAGGTTTTCTTTGTTGTGGACCAAAGAGGAACAAGCCTTCCATTAAAATTTTCCCACCATAACTGTAACAATCTACTATTAGGACATTTATCTTTATTATCAACACAATAGTGCTCTTTCCAAATCAAATCCCATGTATATATATCATCATCTAATTTTTGTTCCGGATCAGAAAAAGAAGCATGAGCGATATAATCTCTGTTAGATATATTTTGCTGAGAATCTGAAAAAAAATCATCAATAATTTTGGCTGCATCCCCTGAAAAGATTTTTACAGAAACTCCTATACGCAATCCATTATTCCCGTCTTTATCAAAACCAACTATTGAATTCCAAGGTTCCAGTAAAATTTCTGAAATTTCATTTTCACTATTTTCTTCTAAAACGATTCGTTTCCAAAATAGTTTAATATTGTATTTTCTGTCTTCCCATGCATAAGTTGGCCATCCACTCAAATCATGTCCATACCCCGCAAGTAGCACAGCCACGGTAACAGGAAATTTTTTTCTGTGCCTGTGAACTCCTATACTATATCTATTTTTTTCAAAATAAATTGGATACTGGGTTCCATTCATAGTCCATTGATACGTTACCTTTTGTTGTTCTTTAGGTAAAGTCACAGATGTCACATCCGCTTCTAACAAATAATCTGGATTTCCATAGTAACGCAAATTCCCCATTTCATCTATACTCGCCTCATCTATAACCAATTCAGCAGGATTTTCCTCGCTATTTGCAAATTCTCTTGGTGCCGGAATAAGTTTATTGGCAAGAACTAATTGAAAATCATGAGATAAAGTTTTTTCACTTCCTTCTCTTGCTGCTGTAATTTTTAGTGTATATTTCCCCTCTTTTGTGCTAACAAAACCTGTTTCGCTCGTTCCATCCCAACTAACAGAGTAAGCGTTTTTCGAAGTTCCAGCTAATAAAAATTGATTTTCCATAAGTTTCTTTACTAATCTTCCCTCAGAATCATAAATTTCAGCACTTACATAAGCCGACTGCCCAGCAATACCAAATTCATAATTAAAATTTGAATTAGTAAAAGAATTTTCTTCGTTAGAATCTCCTGTAGAAAATCCAACATAAAATTCCTTCATTCCTTGATTACTTGTTATAATTTTAAAATCTTCTATTGCTTGATACCAGGATTTTTCACAAAAAACTAATTTAGTTTTATCCTTTTTATTATAAGCATACGCCTGCAGTTGAACTTCGCCGCCGCTAGGATATAAATTTTCTTGCGTTAGTCCATTCCATGAAAATACCGAAAGATATTCTTGAGGAAAAACATATAACATTGGAGAATTCTTTATATTTGTAAAGACGTTCTCTGCTAAAACGGAATTTTTACCACAAAAAATCTTCTGACTGCCGTTTTTAACACTAGAAACATCAATAACAAAAGCCGAATCTGATTCAAATTGAATAAATATTTCTTCATCATCAAGAGCCCATTTTCTAACGGCATTGTAAGCAGGTATTTTAATTTGATCTTCATTTATTGCTAACATATTTACAGAAGTATCTTCTTTAGGAAGAAATTCCAACATATCAAAATTCAAAGATTCTTTTTGGTACTTTAATGAAATAAATGGCAATATCTCATCTATAGATGATTCTGCATTTCCCTTCCAATAAATATTCCATTTCTTTCCATTCTGCCAAACAGAAAGACCTTCTTTTTTTATTGTTGGTTCTCCATAGAATGGCGATGTTCTGACGGTACTAAAGAAAATATTTTTTGCGGGAACAAACAAAGAAGAATCGTTTGGAGACTTTACCTTCAAGCTAACATTCATTGACCATTGAGAGGTATCACTTCCTTCTAATTTCAAACTAACAATTCTCTCAGCAGCAGGAATTTGATTTTTAGGAAATTCTACAACTTCTAAACTAGGTAAGTCTGCACTATCATCACCGAAATTTACAGATTCTATACCTTCAACAATTGATACAACCCTTTCATTAACCGCAGTCTCGCAGTTCTCTCCTTGATAATCACATCCACTAACTTTCAAGCGAATTTTATAATCTCCTAATAATCCCTTTGCATTCCAAATCGCTAATGGCTTAGGTTGTTCTGAAATTGTTTTCGTGAGATAGGTAATATTCTCCGAACTACATTCTGATGAATCTATTTTACACCATTCAACAACAAAAGTAGCATTTTTATCATTGCCATTCTTAACAATCGGATTTGGAGTAGTGCCTTCAATTAAAACTTTTCCACCAAAATAATCACCCATACCCTCCTCTGGAAATGTTATTCGAGGATAACGTTTTCCCATGCCAAAGAAATCAACCTTTTCACCATAATTCCCAACACCATCAAAACATCCAAACCGAATAGTCCACAATCCATTAGGCAAATTCTGAATTTTATCCACAATGGAAAATTCAAAAGAATTATCACTATTTTTACTTTTGCTTACAGAATCTTTCCCCACAAAAAACCAATCAGTATTTTGATTTCCAGAAGAAGCTCTCGCATAACAGAACAAATCTGTTTTGTTTAGGTCATAATCAGAAACCTGAGAAATGTAACCCTTACTTTTTTTCAATTCTGAAATATTCTCAAAAGCAACATCTCCATTCATTAGTTCTGTAATTACAGGAGCAACTCTATCTACAACCATACCTTGATAAACAAGAGAATCCGTTTTATTTCCTGCATTATCAATTAATTCAACAGAAACATCATAAATGCCATCTTTCAAACGATTTGCAGTTGGTTCAATAAATTCAATATTAATATCTGAAACCATCACTATAGTATCTAGATAATATACTTTGTGAATATTTTGCTTTTCATCATTAAATTTAATCCGAGCAGAAATAATTGTACTATCACGACCAAGTAAAGGTTCTTTCACTCCAAAGGATAATTTTAACGTATCGTTAATTCCTAACATTTCCTTGGCTTTTGAATAATCAAAAATTGGATAATCTTCTCCCATTTTTTTACGAGCAACAAAAAATGTAAAGGATTTTTCTAAAATCTTAGGCGCCGTAGAATCAATCAAAATTTTACTTTCCAACTGAGTAACATTAAAATCATTATCAGGAGCGTTGTTATTCTCATTTGTATTTTTCTTTACAATCTCGTCCCATAAAATAAAATCCCCATTATTAACAGAATTAGATAACAATTTTTCATTTTCTTCAGAAGAATACGCATAATCAACAGCTTGAACAATTAAATTAGCAGGTCCTTCAAAATTAGGAATTCCTTCCTGCCAACCAAAATTTATATATTGCTCATTACTTTCTACTAGTTTTTTTACAAGAATTAAGGAATCATTTTCTTGTTGAATAAATACACGTAAAGCTCTAATTGATCTATCAAATACGCTATCATTATTTACAATAGTCCCCCATTTTTCCGAAATATTCTTTCCTGAAATTTCCGTTTTATTCAAAATCAAATCTAAATTTGGAGCATCTCTATCTATATAAATCATGGTTTGTAATTTGGTAGTAATTAATTTATTTTGTGTATCCAAAATACCAACACTCCATTCTAAAATATAATTACCACTTTTTAAACCTTGCGTTTTCCAAAGGTTTTCCATATCAGCAGAAATCTTATAAGTTCCTCGAACCGAATCAACCAATTCATAAGTTCCACTAACTTCTCCTATTTCTTCATTATTACCATCAAAATAAAGCAAAGAAACTTCAACATCTTTGAACTTTGGTACAAAATCTTGTTTGTTGTAATATACATACGGCTTATCAACTCTTGACAACACAGAAAAAGATTTTGGCCAACCCGATTCTAAAAGCGGTGGAGTTGATTCAAACAAATATGTAAATTCACTACTTCCGGATAGTCCCAATTTGTTCACAATATATAAGTGAACCATATTAGGACCCTCTTTTTGAATAGATGATAATAAGTGTTCTTTTCCATCTAATTTTAAATCAAAAATTTCTTTAGGGCGAAATACAAAAAGTCCATCTTTACGAACAGGATTAGTCACTTCCTTTGGCTCGCTCCACTCACTACCACCAATGCGTAATCTTACATACCATAACTTTCCCTCTCGTTCATACGCAATTTGAAAACCCGCATTAAAATCGATTTTTATTTGACGAAGACTATCAGGTTGTAAATCATCTATAATAAACCGATATTCATTAATGTATTTTTTGGCCGTAAAAGGTTTCCATTTCCAATAATTTAGAGCATCAAAAGTTATTGATTTTTGGGGGCTATAATTATAACGAACATCCTTAATTGAAATTATCTTTTCTGCATCAAGCGATCTTATTGCATTTTTTTCGGCAAAACTTGATTCATATAAAACTATTTCTGTATCTTCATTTACTCCCTCTATATCATTTTCTTTTACTGCACAGTTATTTTCATTCATTAGCGATTTAATATCATAAACATCAGATTCACATGTACCATAAAGAATCAAAGGAATTATAGAATCCGACGCATCAACACTATTTCCCTTATTAAAAACAGAAGCTATAGAAATTCTAGGGGCATCAAAAAGCATCTTTTCTAGATCGGAATAATTAAATGTTGTTGAATTTGTCAGTCCATCATAAGTAAATTCTGTTGAATGTTTTATTGCCGCTTCAAGAGAAAGATGTTTAGTATCCTCCAAAGCTTTCATATTTCGAGCTAATTTTGCAGTTTTTCCAGATAAATCAGCAATTAAAACGACATTAGCAGCAAATGCTGTGGATTTACAAATTTCGTCGTATGGAGAAATTAAAACTTTGCAACCCGTTCTTAAACTCATATCTAAATTATTGCGAATCGTTTCTAATTTTCCTACTTCAATAAGAAGATTTCTATAATGATTCAATTGATCATTACCGTCTATATAATCTCCTATATCATACCCAATTCGAGAAAGATTTGCTTTCTTAAAAACAGAAACGTTTAACCCATAGGCACTATACATGGGAACATCAAATACTCCCTCATCAAAAAAATTTAATCCATAATTTGATAGATTCTTAGCGCTAACAGAAAGGCCTTTTAGCAAACAAGACCTAGAATTATTCTCCGAAATAGAACATTTAACAACATCACTCAACACATCAGCAATTTCTGGAGAAAAATTTTCCATAAATGCCGAATACAACTCTGATTTGTAGGCTTCTGGAATAAATTCATTCAAAATACGAAGAATTTTTAAAGCAGAACTCGGCAAATCATCCATATTTATTTTAAAACTTCTCAATTCTGATAGCCCTTGAATGTAACTAGACAACTTAGAATCATTTAAAAAATTCCCTAAGGAGTTATATTCTTCAACGAGATTATTAACGATATCCCAGCCTTCTTTTGAAAGACTTCCTTTTAATAATTCATCGGTTAATTGCGAAATACTTTCATTCACATCATTAACATTAATCCCTGCATTGAATAAGACATTGTTCAAGGAATCAAGAAGAACTTGTTTCAATTTATCTTTTGGAATGTGATTTTTCGTTTGTTCAAAAAAATCCTCATAAGTTCGTCGCCCATTTCCTATAGTTGGAAAACCATAAGAATAGACTATACTATAGGATGGATTAGAGTATTTTGTTTGCATTCCTGTCGCATTAAGATATTGAATTTGACCAATATTTTCACCTACATTTGCTGTTGAGGAGGAAATAAGATTTTCATATTTCTTATCATTTTCGCTTGCATCTTGTGCTAAATACCACAAAGCATTAGAATTTATATCGTAATTATTAAAAAATTCTGTTCCAGAAAAAGAACTTGATATATCATACATATTTTGAGCCATTCCAAGAACAGCATTTTGAGCCACAGATATTGCAACATCTTGTACGGCCTCAACTCCACCAAACACATAAGCAGAAAGAGTTAATGGAAGTACGGCAGAAAGAGCTTTAATATCAGGCTTTTTAAAAGAGAAATTTTTAGATTTTTGAAATAACGCTTGATCAGCAAAACCAGTTCCTTCATGAGGAGTATCAAAAAATAAAATTTTAGAATAATCTCCAACATAATCTTTTCCTTGAATATATTCACGAGCGATTAAACCACTAACCCCCTCTGTTATTATGATGTAACGAAGTGGTAAAATATCTGCTCTGCTTTTTTTCAAACTTTCTAGCGAACAACTATCTTTACATTGATTTTTCCATTTTAAAAGCAATTCATCAGAACTATTTTGAAACCAATTTTCAAGAGCCTTGGAATATATAGATTCATTATTATGATTTAACAGAATTTTAGATAAATCACTAGCACTTTGTGAAGAAACATCTATTGAATGAGTATAGATATTTCCAATATCATTTGTTATGTGAGTTGCAATATAATCGCTAATGCCC
>JAGCIZ010000282.1 GCA_017648235.1 Paludibacteraceae bacterium | reverse complement strand
CCCAAATGAAGATTTCCCGTTGGACGGATTCCACTAACAACTATTTCCATATATTTTTATTTTTCAGCACCAAAAGTGCAAAGATAATGATTAGCATTTTATTTTATTCTTTTTTTTCTATCACCTAATTATTTTATAATCCTCGTTCTTTGATATCCAATGCATTAAGAAAAGAATCACTCCAGAAGTTATTACACTTGCCAAAATAACCCAAAGCATTTGAGCATCTAGATAACCAGTATTTTCTAACATCTCCGCTCCCAAAAAGTAAGCAACCAATACCGAAATTAAATTATTGGTAAAATGTGCTAGAATAGCAGGAAAAATAGAAGACGAATAATGAACAATGTAACCCAAAATTACACCAAGAAACATACGAGGAACAAATCCATAAAACTGAAAATGAATAGCACTAAAAATAATGGCAGATAGCCATATTCCCCTGTGAACACCATATTTATCCGAAAAAATTCGTTGCAATACTCCTCTAAACAACACTTCCTCTGCAATAGCGGGAATCAATGCTATAACAAAAATATTAATACAAAGACCAACTCCTGAAGTGTCGCTCAAAAATTGCTGAGTAAGCATCATTGCCCTTGCTTCAGTATGTTTCATCCATCGCTCCAAACTACTTAAAAAATCTGGTAAAACCAATTTTTCATTTAGTTCTGCTAAAACTCCAACTGTTGGAATCAAACAAACAACAAGCAAACCAGATAGTAGGTAGTGAGTTATCTCTGATTGATTTAACTTCAAAAACAACTTTATACTATTTGAAAACAAATATGCACAAACAAATGAAGGTAATAAAAAAACAAAGATAGTTTGAATGGCTTGAGCAAGTTTTAGAGAATTCAAATTATCCATTGAAGGAGAAAAAAGCAAACTCAAAGCAACTGCCACAGCCAAACCTACAATTACCATCGAAAGTAAAAAAAACACCTTCGAAAGCAATGATTTTTCAGCCAACAAACCTTTCAAAAAACTCATATATCTACTCTTTTTCTGACGTTTGTATTTCACGAACCATCATTTGGATTGTTGTATTCCCGGCAAAAAAGTTCTCTTCCAAAGTATAACAAACATCAATAGGATTTTTTGATTTTATCGTATCAAAAAAATGCCCCATTTTGAATGCGATTCCTCCCATTGCAGCCGAACAAGAGCAATCTCTCAAATCCAATTTCAAATGTTCTTGTTCTTTTCCTACCAAACGACTACTTCCTGCATCAATAGTATTTTTCGTTACAAAAATTGGTTTCATATTGCCCGGTCCAAAAGGCGCAAATTGTTTTAGAATTCGCATAAACTTTGGAGTAATACTACTAAAATCAATTACTGCATCGATGTCGGTTTGCGGAGTTTGTTGCTCCGGAAGAATATTCTCTGCAACATATTTCTCAAAACGTTTAGAAAATTCTTCAACGTTTTCTGCCTTCATTGATAAACCTGCTGCATACAGATGTCCTCCAAAATTATCCAATAAATCTCGACAAGAATCAATAGCCGCATATAAGTCAAAACCAGGAACCGAACGAGCAGAACCAGTTGCCAAACCATTAGACAAAGTCAAAACCACAGTTGGCTTGTAATACTCCTCCGACAAACGAGAAGCCACAATTCCAACAACTCCCTTATGCCAATCTGTGTTATACACAACTATAGATTTTCGACTTTCGTAATTGACATTATTTTTGATATACGAGATAGCTTCTTCCGTTATGTTTTTATCCAAGTCTTTTCTATCATTATTTAGTTCATTGATAGAATCGCTCTTTTCCCTTGCAAAACATGTATCTTTTGAAACTAAAAGATCGACAACCTCAGTTGCTGTTCGTAAGCGTCCTGAAGCATTTATCCGAGGCCCGAGTTTAAAAACAATGTCGCTTACCGTAATTTCTTTCCCTTTCAAATCACTCACCTCTATGATACTTTGTAGTCCAATGCTTGGAGAAGTATTGAGTTGTTTTAATCCAAAATACATCAATGTTCGATTTTCGCCAGTAATTGGCACAATATCCGAAGCAATACTTACCGCCACCAAATCAAGTAAAGGAATAAGTTCAGAAAACGGAATATCGTTACTGATAGCAAAAGCTTGAATCAGTTTGAACCCAACTCCACATCCCGAAAGATGTTTGTAAGGATAATTACAATCAGCTCTTTTTGAGTCAAGAACTGCAACTGCATTTGGCAACTTTTCATCAGGATTATGATGATCGCAAATAATAAAATCAACACCTAAACTATTCGCATAATTTACTTTTTCTACAGCTTTTATTCCACAATCCAATGTTATCACTAACTGATAACCATTCTCTGCTGCGAAATCGATTCCTTTCATAGAAATACCATAACCCTCAGTATAACGATCAGGAATATAATAAGCCACATTGGAAGTGTAACGTTGCAAAAATTTGTAAACTAGAGCAACCGCGGTAGTTCCATCTACATCATAATCTCCGTAAACTAAAATCTTCTCCTTATGACCAATGGCACGATTAAGTCTATCTACAGCTTTTTCCATATCCGCCATTAAAAACGGATCGTGCAAAGAAGTTAGTGTTGGCCGAAAAAACAACCTTGCCTCCTCAAAAGAGGTAATACCACGCTGAACCAATAATTTAGCTAAAATTGGATCAACGGAAAGTTTTTGTGCTAAGTTTTCTTGACATTGTTGTTGTTCATCGGTTAAGTTGGTAAAAATCCATTTACTTGTCATTATATTATGTTTTTTTCTTCAAAAAGAGCAACCTATCAAAAACTTAAACACTTATCACAAAAGCATTTACGAAATTTCGAAAGGGGACGTAAAGTTACGAATTTTTAACAGAAAAAGGACAAGTATTTGCGATTTTTATTTGTAAAAATTATGCTCAAAAGCATTAAACTCATCTTGTTTTAACACTAAACGCCGCCAAACACCACGCAAAAAACCAGTACCATAACCAATAAGTTGCACAAATGAAGCCACTATGGACAAAAGACCTATTTTTCCACTTTTTTCCTTTGTAGAAGCATCACAAAAAACAAGTAATCCGTAGAATAGAATCAGCACAAGAAATGCAGGATAGAAAAAGGAAATAAAGAACAAAAACAAAATCCCTAATGTAAAAATTGTTGGCAATAAATGCACTAACTTCAAAGATTCCGGATAACGCTTATAAAGATTAATGCGAGCAATTCCAGAATTATGAACTTGCTTAAAAAATTTGGAAAAGTCCGTCCTACGCTTATGATAAACCCAAGATTTCGGGAAAAGTCTGCAACTATAATTGTTTTTGAAAATACGAATACTAAAATCGATATCTTCACCAAACCGCATTGAAGAAAAACCACCTAATTTCTCAAACACACTTTTTTTGACTCCTAGATTAAAACTACGCGGATAGAATTTATCCATTTTTCGTTTTCCTCCACGAATGCCTCCTGTGGTAAAAAATGAAGTCATCGAATAATTTATTGCTTTTTGAACAGCAGAAAAAGACGAATGCGCCCTATCTGGTCCACCAAAAGCATCGCAAGGATTTTCAGCAAGTTCATCAAAAATAGTTGAAAGATATTGCTTTGGAAGAATACAATCTGAATCCAAAATCAAGAGATAATCCCCAGCTGATTTTTCAGACCCAAAGTTTCTCGTTTGCCCTGGGCCTGAGTTTTCTTTATAATAATATTTTACTGAAAATTTATCCTTATACTTTTCCACAACCGATTTACAAACAATCTCCGAACCATCATCAACAACGATAACCTCAAAATCCGTATAGGTCTGCTTGGTCAAACTCAACAAAAGTTCATCAATTTCGTTTGGGCGATTATAAACCGGTATTATTATAGAAAAATATGGCATAAAAATCGTAAATTTATAATATTTATCAATGTGCTTCTAACCAATTTTGACCAATTCCAATATCAGTTTTCAATGGAACAATAAGAGAAAATGCATTTTCCATCTCTTCTTTTATAATCTGCTTGACTTGATCTAATTCGCAACTACAAACATCAAAATTAAGTTCGTCGTGCACCTGAAGTATCATTTTTGATTGGATATTTTCTTTCTCAAATCGATCTGCAATTCGCACCATAGCCACTTTTATAATATCAGCTGCAGAACCCTGAATGGGAGCATTTATTGCATTTCGTTCTGCATAACCTCTCACATTTGCATTTCGAGAATTTATATCTGGAAGATAGCGCTTACGATGAAAAATAGTTTCTACAAAACCGTTTTCCCTTGCCTCTTCAACAGATTTCTGCATATATTCTTTCACTTTCGGAAAAGCCTCAAAATAGCCATCAATTAACTCTTTTGCTTCTTGACGAGAAATAGAAAGTCGCTCCGAAAGTCCGAAAACCGAAATACCATAAATTATACCAAAATTAGCCGTTTTTGCCTTACGACGCATTTCCGAGGTTACCTGCTCAATAGGAATCTTGTAAATATTTGCTGCCGTAGCCGCATGAATATCTTGATCGTTTTGAAAAGCACGAATCATACTTTCATCCTTACTCAAATGAGCCATTATGCGCAATTCTACTTGAGAATAATCGGCACTAAGAAAAACGTTATTTTCCGATGCAATAAAAGCCTTGCGAATCTCTTTCCCCTGCTCATCTCGAATAGGTATGTTTTGTAAATTCGGATTACTTGAGCTCAATCTTCCTGTGGCTGTAACTGCCTGATTGAATGAAGTATGAATTTTTCCAGTTTTGCTATTTATTAACTTGGGTAGAGCATCAACATAGGTACTTAAAAGTTTCTTCAATCCACGATAAGAAAGAATTTTTTCTACTACAATATGTTTATTCTTCAACGATTCAAGCGTTTCTTCATCAGTAACATATTGCCCCGTTTTTGTTTTTTTAGGTTTATCAACTATCTTTAATTTATCAAAAAGCAACTCCCCTATCTGTTTTGGAGAACTGACATTAACATCATATCCTGCAATCTGACGAATTTCCCTTTCTATCTTAAGAATCGAGTTGGTCATTATTTGAGAAGATTGTCCTAAAGCAAAATCATCAATCAACACACCATTTCTTTCTATCTGAGCAAGAACCTTCACTAAAGGCATTTCTATTTCATAAAACAACTCTTCCAAATTATTTTCCTTTAGTTTTGGTTCCAATTTTTCCCTTATTTGCAAAGTGATATCAGCATCTTCAGCAGCATAATCACAAATTGCTTCAAGAGAAACTTGTCGCATAGAAAGCTGATTTTTACCTTTGACTCCTATCAACTCATCGATATGAATTGTTCGATAATTAAGTAGAATTTCTGCCAAATAATCCATTCCGTGCCGCAACTCCGGATTTAGCAAATAATGGGCAATCATCGTATCGAACAAATTTCCAGAAACCCTCACCCCATAATTCTGCAAAACAAGAATATCATATTTTAAATTTTGACCCGTTTTCTCTATTGACACATCTTCAAAAACAGACCTAAACTTACTAACTATTCTTTTTGCTTCTTCTTGATTTTCGGGAATCGGAACATAAAACGCCTCATGAGATCTCATCGAAAAAGAGAGTCCTACAAGCTGAGCATTTACCGCTTCTACCGAAGTGGTTTCGGTATCAAAGCAAAACATCTTTTGCTCCGATAGTTTCCTTACCAACCAATCTATTTCTTCTTCCGAACGAATCAGTTTATAATCATGATCAACTGTTTTAATCGTTGAAAATTGAGTTTTGCTCAACTCAGTTTCTGCTTCCGGAACAAATTCTTCATCAAAAAGAGAAAGCATTTGAGAAGTTTCTTTTTTTGTTTCCAAAGTCGTTCCATTCATTTTGTTTATATACGAACGAAACTCTAATTCAGTAAACAACGACAGTAATTTCTCTTTATTGGACTCTTTTCTTAAAAAAGCATCTTCTTCAAAAACAATAGGGACATCTGTCTTAATAGTAGCAAGAAAATATGAAAGTTTTATTTGCTCAATATTTTCTTCAACTTTCGTTCTCAAAGCTCCTTTTAATTTGTCCGTATTCTGCAGCAAATTATCAACAGAACCAAATTCATCCAACAATTTTATCGCAGTTTTTTCTCCAACACCAGGACATCCAGGGATATTATCAGAAGAATCTCCCATCAAACCCAACAAGTCAATAACCTGATTTACAGTATTTAGATTCCACTTCTTCAACACCTCTTCAACGCCTAAGGTATCAAATCCTACATTTCCATGACGTGGCTTGTAAATGAATATATGATCAGAAACCAATTGTCCATAATCCTTATCTGGAGTCATCATAAAAACCTCAAAACCACATTTTTCCGCTTTTTTAGCCAACGTCCCAATAACATCATCAGCTTCAAAGCCATCCACCTGAATCACAGGAATTTGATAGGCTTCAATTAGTTTTTTTATATAAGGAATTGATTTTCTAATATCTTCAGGAGTTTCCTCTCTTTGCGCCTTATAAGCATCAAAAAGTTCATGCCTAAAGGTAGGACCAGAGGGGTCAAAAACTACAGCAATATGCGTTGGTTGAGCATGTTTAAGAACATCTTCCAACGTATTCAAAAATCCAAAAATAGCTGAAGTATTCAACCCTTTTGAATTAACTCTCGGAGCCCTCATCAAAGCATAATAAGCTCTATAAATCAAGGCATAAGCATCAAGTAAAAATAACTTCTTCATAACAATCCATCAATCCAATTCCAAATCCATCAAAGAACACAACTTTGAAAAATCAGAATTTTCTTTTACCATTTGGCTCAACTTTTCTTCTGATGTATAAAAAGTTCTATTTTTCTCCTCTTCCAAACTGATTTCTACCGAGAAATTGACAAAATCGTTAGAAAGTTTCTTTCTTAAAAAAGTAAGAATTTCTTGCTTATTATCTAATATCTCCTTATGTTGCAACTGATTAACAGTAGAAACAACATACACATCTCCCTGTTTTTTAGGCAACGATTTAAACATTGTTCTACTCAGCGAAGCATTTCTTTCTTGTGCATTGGCAGCAAAATCCTCCCAAACATTCAAAAAAGTAGCCTCGGTATAATCATCATTTTTCTGCACAATATCCCTTTCTACTAAAGAAGACTCTTGCTTTTCAACTGTTTTTTTTGGAACAGATGTAGATATTGAAACTGTTGACTTAAATGTCTTAGTCGGAACATTATTTATAGGAGTTACTTCCTGTTTTTCAATAACTTGTTGTCTTGGTTGAGACAAAGGAGTTTCTGTTTTTTTCTCCACTTGCCCTTGAATTTCATTTTTTATGGGCAAAATTTCATTTTTTTTTTCAGCCTCTACAACGATTGGATGCTGAATCTGACACAATTTGATAAGTGTAATTTCTATCAAAAGTCGCTTATTTCTGCTCGTTCTAAATGCTAAATCACATTCATTTATTAACATCAAGGCTTTATAAATAAATGCGATACCACAACTTCTAGATTGTTCTACATAACGATGTGCAACCTCATCGGTCACCTCCAACAAACAAGTTGTTTGCGAATCAAAACTTACCATAACATTACGCAGATGCTGAGCCAATCCTGTTATAAAATGCTGCATATCAAAACCTTTGTTCAAGATTTCATCAAAAATCAGCAATGATTGAGACACACTTCCCTTATAAAAATTCTCAACTAAACTAAAGTAGTATTGATAGTCAAGAACATTTAAACTTTCAATAACTTTATCGTATGTGATGTTTGTTCCGCAAAAACTTACGATTTGATCAAAAATAGAAAGTGCATCACGCATTCCTCCATCAGCTTTTTCAGCTATCACACTCAATGCTTGTTTTTCTGCAACGACATTCTCGCTATTGGCAACAAAAAAGAGATGCTCTACAATGTCATTTATTCCTATCCTATTAAAATCATAAATCTGACAACGCGACAAAATAGTAGGAATAACTTTATGTTTTTCCGTTGTTGCTAAAATAAAGATAGCATGAGCGGGAGGTTCTTCCAATGTTTTCAAGAAAGCATTGAATGCCGCCTGAGAAAGCATATGAACCTCATCAATTATAAACACACTATACTTTCCCACTTGAGGGAGAATACGAACCTGTTCTGTCAAACTACGAATATCTTCAACAGAGTTGTTTGAAGCCGCATCCAATTCATGTATATTAAACGAATGTTGTTCATTGAAAGCGCGACAAGAATCACACTCATTACATGGCTCCCCATTAGGGGTTATATTAAGACAATTAATTGCTTTTGCAAAAATACGAGCACAAGAAGTTTTTCCAACTCCACGAGGTCCACAAAACAAATAAGCATGAGCCAAATGCTTTGTAAGTATTGCATTTTTTAACGTGGAAGTCAAGTTTGTTTGACCAACAACAGTTTGAAATGTCGAAGGTCTATACTTTCTTGCCGAAACAATATAATCGTTCATATACCTCTTACTTTTATCGCAAATATAATGGATTTTATATAAAATTTGATTTACTTTTGAGAAATAAGGAACTTTATCGCATTTGGAATAACCTCTACTTCTACATCAGAGTGCGCATTGAGTTGTACACCATCTGCCTCAATTTCTACAGGTTTATCCGATTTAAAAACTATTCTTTTTGTTTTATATGACTCCACACATGGATGATCGAGCAAATTACCAAAAAACAAATGCTTCACCGCCAAAACGATAGCTTTGAAAGAAAGTTTTTTCACTACTGTTGCATGAAAAAATCCATCATTAGGCAAAGCATCTGGTGTTTGCTTCAGACCTCCACCAGTATAACACCCATTTCCTACACTTATGGTATAAACACGCTCATTAAGAACGTTTTTTCCGTCACAAAAAATGGACATATTAACAGATTTATGAATAAAAACTGTTATAAAAACAGACAACGAATAAATCCATCCTCCCTTCAAAAAATGATTTTTAATTACACTTGCCAGTTTTAGAACTTGGGCATCAAACCCCATACCTATGGCATTCAAAAAATATGACGTTTTTCCAGAAAGAGTTGTTTTGCCTACATCCACAAGTTGCTCTTTTCCTTTTTTTAAGATACCCAATGATTGCTCTATATTCCGACCTATTCCCCAAAAGCGTCCCCAATCATTACCAGTTCCGTAAGGGACTAGAGCAACACAAACGTCTGACTTATTTTCTATCGAAGAACAAAAAACACCGTTTACTACCTCATTCAACGTGCCATCTCCACCAAAAACCAACAAATTCAAGCAACCATTATCTACACTCTCTTGTGCTATTTTTGACGCATGTCCCTTATATTGAGTCCATACCCAATCCACATCAAGATCCAATCTCTCTGCACAAGCGAAGATCTTTTTCAAATCTTTTTTCAAACGTTTCTCTCCTGCACAAGGATTAAGGATTGCTCTCCACTTTATTTCTTTCATCAAAAAATATGATCTTTTTTACTCAACAAAAACATATCAAGCAATGTAATTGCTGCCATCGATTCCACAATTGGCACTGCACGAGGCACAACGCAAGGATCATGTCTACCCTTTGCTTGCAACATCACTTCTTTTCCTTCCGTATTTACAGTCTGCTGTAGTTTAAAAATCGTAGCTGTTGGCTTAAAAGCAACTCTAAAATAAATATCTTGTCCGTTGGTTATTCCTCCTTGAATGCCTCCTGAAAAGTTCGTTCTTGTCGCTATTCTTTCTTCAGAAACACAAAAAGAATCGTTCGCTTGAGAACCCTTTAGTTCTAGATTTGCAAAACCACTTCCGTAATCAAAACCCTTTGATGCATTTATCGAAAGCATCGCCGAAGCCAAACGCGATTGCAATTTATCAAAAACCGGTTCTCCTAAACCAATAGGAACGTTTTTTACAACACAAGTAACCACTCCTCCTATTGAATCTCCTTCGGAACGGACCTGTTCAATAAGTTGAATCATTCGTTCCGCAGTTGCAACATGAGGACAACGAACTGCATTTTCCTCCACAAGAGAAAGATCCAAATCTTTGTAAGACTTCTCTACAGCAACTGCTCCAATTTGAGAAGTATAAGCCGATATCTGCACTCCTATTTGTCGCAAAGCCAATTTTGCAAAAGCACCAGCCACTACTCTCGACACTGTTTCTCTAGCCGATGAACGTCCACCTCCTCTATAATCTCGTCTACCATATTTCTGATCATACACATAATCAGCATGCGAGGGGCGATAACAATCCTTCATCGAGTCATAGTCACGTGAATGTTGATTTTCATTGTATACAACAAAACCAATAGGAGTTCCCGTAGATTTTCCCTCAAAAACACCAGAAAGAATATGCACCTTATCTGACTCTTTTCGAGGTGTAGAAATTGACGATTGACCAGGTCGGCGTCGATCCAATTCTTGCTGAATAAATTCTTTATCAACAAAAATTCCTGATGGAAAACCATCTATAACTCCCCCAAGAGCCACACCGTGAGACTCTCCAAAAGTTGTTATCCTAAATATTTTTCCAAACGAATTTGACATTTACTTTCAAAGAAGGTTAATGACAACTGCAACCACTATCGCAGCCACAATCGCCGCAATCACTTCCCGAGCAACCACAGCCACCGCATTGATGCATTCCAAAGCGAGCAATATCAGCTTCTGTAGCTTCGTGAATATCCAAAATTTCTCCCACAAAATGCAAATCTTCTCCGGCTAAAGGATGATTAAAGTCAACTGTTATTGCTTCTTTTTTCACCTCTATCACCTCGGCGTTCAACTGATTCCCTTCCGAGTCAATCAAAGGAACCACATTTCCCTTAAAAACTATTTCCGTATCTAGTTCTCCATTTTTTTCAAATACAGAACGAGGCAAATCAATAATATTTTCTTGTTCATATTCACCGTAAGCATCTGCACACAACAATTTAAAGTCGTACGTATCACCTACATTCAAATCATTAAGTTGTTCTTCAAACTTTGGCAACATCATTCCTACGCCAGAAATAAACATTAATGGTTGTCTTGGATCAGTTTCTTCCATCAACTCTTCTTGGCCAACTTCTCCTACATACAATTTATAGGTAGTTGAAATAAATTTTTTTGTCATTTTTGGTTATATTTTTAATTCTTTGGCAAAAATAATGAAAACTTGTGAAAAATGCCGACAAACTCAAAAGAGTTAAAACAAAATAATTACCTTTGCCAACCACATAATTAAACACTTAAAGTACAATGAAAAAACTCCTTTTTTGGATAAAAAATGCACGTTCTATTGCTTTACCTCAAAGTTTACTACCTGCTATTCTTGCCATAACTATGGCAGCAAAATATGAAGAATTTTCTTTATGGTTATCTCTTATTGCACTTATAGGAGTTGTTTTTGCTCATTTGGGAATGAACCTTGCCGACGATTTTTTCGACTACAGACAAAAAACTACCGAAATCCGTTCACAACTCACCGATTCTGGCAAGAAAGCACATATCAAGTGCCATTATCTACTTTCTGGAGAGGCCACCGAAAAACAACTCTTAATGGCAATGTGCAGTTTTTTGGCAATAGCAGGAACTTGCGGATTTATCGTTCTTCTTTTTAGAGGTTGG
>JAGCIZ010000281.1 GCA_017648235.1 Paludibacteraceae bacterium | reverse complement strand
TTGGGGCGTAATACTATTGCTATTTGTTTCAATAGTGGTAATTATGATTTTTGCATCTAGCAAAACTTTGCCTTTCATAAAAAAACTATTCACCTTTAAGAAAAAATCACAAACTGTAGAGGCAGAAAGTCAAAAAGCCATAGGAACGGAGATGGTACCAGAGGAGTGGGTCGAACCGTCCAATGTAAGCTCACCTATTGAGTTGGATCTCACTCAGACTTCTACTCCTGAAGAGTTCCTTCCAACACAACCAACAGAAAACGAGGTAGAAGAAGAAGAGAAAGAAAACAATTCGTCTGATCTTGAAATAGATATTGTAGCACCAGAGGATGTGGAAGTTGGCACACTTGACTATATACTAAAAACGCAAGGTAAATACGACCCAACGCTCGACCTCTCGCACTACAAGTTTCCATCGCTATCGTTACTAAAAACCTACCCAAATGAAAATGCTCCTATCGTCAATATGGATGAACAAAACGCTAACAAAGAGCGAATTGTAAATGCATTGGGCGACTTTGGGATAGAGATTACAAGCATCAAAGCCACCATTGGACCTACTGTAACGTTGTATGAAATTGTTCCTAAAGCAGGTACGCGCATTTCAAAAATACGCAATCTCGAAAGCGACATTATGCTGAGCATTGCAGCTATAGGAATCCGAATCATCGCACCTATTCCGGGCAAAGGAACTATTGGTATTGAGGTGCCAAATAAGAATCCACAAATCGTATCGATGCACTCCATCATAGCTTCCAAAAAATTTCAGGAAGAAGAAAAAATGGCTCTCCCCGTAGCCATTGGGCGCACCATTACCAACGAAGTGTTCATGTTCGACTTGGCAAAAACTCCACACCTACTTGTTGCAGGAGCTACGGGGCAAGGAAAGTCAGTGGGCTTAAATGCGGTTATCACTTCATTGCTTTACAAAAAACATCCTGCCGAACTAAAGTTTGTGCTTATCGACCCCAAAAGAGTGGAGTTCAATATCTATGCGGTTATCGAAAAGCATTATATGGCAAAGTTGCCCGAAGAGGACAACGTCATTATCACAGATCCTACCAAGGCAATACAAACTCTTAAATCGTTGGTTGTGGAGATGGAGAATCGCTACGAACTTCTTAATAAAGCAAACTGCCGTAACATTATTGATTACAACGAAAAATTTGTAAACCGACAACTTAACCCCGAAAAAGGTCATCGATTCTTACCATATATGGTATCTGTAATTGATGAGTTCGGAGATCTTATTATGGTGGCAGGAAAAGAGATAGAAACTCCTATAGCTCGTATTACTCAAATGGGTCGTGCAGCTGGTATACATATGATACTCGCGACTCAACGTCCATCTGTAAATATAATTACAGGAGTTATAAAATCAAATGTACCAACTCGTATTGCATTCCGTGTCTCGTCAACGATAGATTCACGTACTATTCTAGATGCTTCTGGAGCTAATCAATTGGTCGGAAAAGGTGATTTGCTCTATTCTGGTGGCAATGATATTACTCGTGTGCAATGCGCCTTTGTCGATACGCCTGAGGTGGAAGATATTGTCGATCACATCAGTAAGCAACAAGCATATCCATCGGCATACGAGTTGCCCGAACCTCCAGAAGGAGGCGAGGTAGAAGCTTCTGGCATTGCTAGTGCAGATATAGGTAAGCGAGATGATTTATTTGTTGATGTTGCTCGATGGGTAGTAACCCAACAAATAGGATCAACCTCTGCCATACAGCGCACATTTGAGCTTGGATTCCCTCGTGCCGGCAAAATCATGACTCAACTCGAAAAAGCAGGTATTGTAGGTCCACAAAAAGGTTCAAAACCTCGCCAAGTATTGGTTCAAGACGAATTTACACTCAACCAAATTTTAGACGGGTTAAAATAAAAATAGGCAAAAATGAAACGTACCCTCTTTATACTTTTTGCACTTCTGCTCTCTCTTGGAGCAACTGCACAAACCGACCAACAAGCAAAAGCCACGTTGGATAAAATTTCTGCATCTCTACAAAAATCGGCTATCACAACTGATTTTTCTATCATTTATGAGAACGCACAAACAAACGAAAAAGAAAAGAAAGCAGGAAAGCTTAAACTCAAAGGCAACAAGTTCACACTCTCAACAGAAGAACTTGAACTTTTCTTTGATGGTAAAACTCAATGGACTCTCATGAAAGGTCTAGACGAAGTAACCATTTCTGAACCTACAAAAGAAGAAATGCTTCAGCTAAATCCGATATTGATGATTAATGAGTTTAGCAAAACTCACCACGTACAGTTCGATGCCGATGCGGAGAAAGACAAACAAAATTATCTCCTTAATCTTTTTCCAAAAGAAAACAAGTTTGACCATTTCAAAGTTGCAATTGTAGTTCAGAAGGAGACAAAACAAGTAAAAAAAATCAGTATCAAATACAAAAATGGTACTTCAACTACGTTTGAGTCGAGCAACTTTAATTCTGCAGCAAAACTTACAGATACTGATTTTACGTTCGATTCAAAAAAATATCCCAACATAGAAATAAACGATTTACGATAATGGAAAAAATAGACTGTTTGATTATTGGTTCTGGTCCAGCAGGATACACAGCCGCCATTTATGCCTCACGCGCCAATTTGAACCCCGTGCTTTACGAAGGGATTCAACCTGGTGGGCAACTTACTACTACAACTGAAATTGAAAATTTTCCTGGATTCCCCGAAGGAATAACTGGAACTGAGTTGATGGAAAAAATGCGTGCGCAAGCCGAACGTTTTGGTGCAGATATTCGCACAGGCATTGTTACCGAAGTTGATTTTTCTGGTGATTTGCATAAACTAACAATCGATGGAGAGATGCAAATTGAAGCCAAATGTGTGATTATTTCCACAGGAGCTTCAGCCAAATATCTTGGTCTAGCCGACGAACAAAAATACATGGGAATGGGGGTTTCGGCATGTGCCACTTGCGATGGTTTTTTCTATCGCAGAAAAACTGTGGCCGTAGTTGGTGGTGGTGATACAGCTTGCGAAGAGGCTATCTATTTGGCTGGATTAGCAAAAAAAGTTTACCTCATTGTGCGTAAACCTTTTCTCCGTGCTTCGGAAATCATGCAGAAACGTGTTCTTGAGACCGAAAACATCGAAGTACTTTTTGAACATGAAACTTTGGGACTTTTTGGTGAAGATGGCGTTGAAGGCGCTCGTTTGGTAAAACGCCGCGGACAAGCAGATGAACAAGAGGTTGAAATTTCTATCGATGGTTTTTTCCTTGCTATTGGCCATCATCCTAATTCAGATGTTTTCAAAAAATTTGTAGAAACAGACGAATTGGGTTACATCAAAACCATTGCAGGAACACCTAAAACCAACATTGAAGGAGTGTTTGCCGCAGGAGATGTTGCTGATCCTCACTATCGACAAGCTATTACAGCAGCTGCAAGTGGTTGCCGTGCAGCTATAGAAGTAGAGCGTTATTTGAAAACAAAATAGTAATGCGCCTCCTTCTACGAAAATACTACTTAACACTCATTTGGTGTGTTCTTATACTCTTTTTTTCTTTGAAAAGGATAGAAATCTCCAATGTCCCGTTCGCATTGAACATTCCTCATATCGATAAATTTGTTCATTTTCTTATGTACATGATATTAGGAATTGTTTTGTGTTATGAGAAGCGAGCAAAATCTCTTGTACAATGGACGTTTGTTGTTTCATTTCCAATATTTTTTGGAACTTTTATTGAATTTCTTCAAACATTAATTCCTTACAGATCAGGAGATTTATGGGATGCGCTAATAAACGCAATTGGGACTATGACAGGTATTATTATTTACACCTTTTTTATAATTAAACATATAAAAAGCAACCTATGAAAAGGATTTTTTTTCTTCTTGGCATTGCACTACTTCTTGTAATTTCTGCAGCAAATGCACAAACGTATTGTGAAACATTAGGGCAATCAACTAAAACTGACCGTTCTTGGGAGAGCGTAACAATCACTCCTCAAGGAGACGATGCTGTGATAATCAGTACTGTGCTAACAAGTCGCTCCAATGGAGACTGCTACCGAGGAGTTCAAAATCAAGGGGCAGCTATATCTGTTGCCTTAGGAAGTACAATACAAGTTCGGCTGAATGGATATATCAATTGGACTTACGTCAACTGCTTTGCCGACTGGAATAGCGACGGCGATTTTTCAGACGACGGAGAAACAATAGGAAAACTTCCTGCACGAGAATCCTCTTTCAACACCGACGATACAGGACGCGATAGTTACCGCAACTTTAGCATTACTATTCCTAACAATGCTTCAATTGGAGAAACTCGTTTGCGACTATTTATGGCATGGGGAATTAC
>JAGCIZ010000280.1 GCA_017648235.1 Paludibacteraceae bacterium | reverse complement strand
CACTCCGGGACACGTCGACTTTTCGTACGAAGTTTCTCGTTCAATTGCAGCATGCGAGGGAGCTTTGCTCATTGTAGATGCTACACAGGGTGTTCAAGCACAAACTATTTCCAACCTTTACATGGCCATAGAACACGATTTGGAAATCATACCCATCATGAACAAAATGGACATGGATAACGCTATGCCAGATGAAGTTGAAGACCAAATTGTAGAATTGCTTGGATGTAAACGAGATGAAATCATTAAAGCAAGCGGAAAAACTGGCATGGGAGTTGATGAAATTCTTGAAGCAATTGTAAACCGAATTCCAGCTCCAAAAGGTGATCCTGAGGCACCTCTTCAATGTTTGATTTTCGATTCCGTATTCAATCCTTTTCGAGGAATTATTGCTTATTTCAAAATCGTAAATGGAACTATCAAAACAGGCGATCTGGTAAAGTTTGTTGCTACAGGAAAGGAATACGATGCCGACGAAATTGGAGTACTCAAACTTGATATGTTGCCACAAAAAGCTCTTTCGGCTGGAAATGTAGGATACATTATTTCAGGCATTAAAACCTCACGAGAAGTAAAAGTTGGTGATACCATTACTCATGTTGAAACTCCTTGCGAAAAAGCCATTGAGGGTTTCGAAGATGTGAAACCAATGGTGTTTGCAGGAGTATATCCTATCGAAACAGAAGATTTTGAAGATTTAAGAGCATCAATGGAAAAGCTCCAACTCAACGATGCTTCTCTTACGTTTGAGCCCGAATCGTCTATTGCGCTCGGATTTGGTTTCCGATGCGGTTTTTTGGGATTGCTTCACATGGAAATCATTCAGGAACGTCTCGACCGTGAATTCAATATGAATGTTATCACCACAGTGCCAAACGTTTCTTACAAAGTGTACACTAAGAAAGGTGATGAACTTGAAGTTCACAATCCATCTGGTTTGCCAGATATTACACTTATTGATCGAATAGAAGAACCTTATATTCGTGCTTCTGTGATAACAAAAACTGACTATATTGGGCAAATCATGACACTTTGTTTAGGGAAACGAGGAGAACTGGTAAAGCAAGATTACATTTCGGGCAATAGAGTCGAACTTATTTATGACATGCCTCTTGGCGAAATTGTCTTTGACTTCTACGACAAACTGAAATCAATATCAAAAGGTTATGCTTCATTTGACTATCATACGAACGGATATCGTCCTTCGAAGTTGATAAAACTAGATATTTTACTTAATGGCGAACCTGTTGATGCGCTATCTTCTTTGATTCATTTCGACAATGCATATAACCTTGGTCGCCGCATGTGCGAAAAGTTGAAAGAACTGATTCCTCGTCAACAATTTGACATTGCTATTCAAGCTGCAATTGGAGCAAAAATCATTGCTCGTGAAACGATAAAAGCAGTTCGTAAAGATGTTACTGCCAAGTGTTATGGAGGAGACGTTTCTCGAAAAAGAAAATTACTCGAAAAACAGAAAAAAGGAAAGAAACGTATGAAACAGATTGGTTCAGTTTCAGTTCCTCAAAAAGCTTTCCTAGCCGTTCTGAAATTGGATTAAGAAACCTCTGTAAGTTGAAAAAGAGTTATAGCATTTTTTGTTGTAACTCTTTTTATTTCGGAGAGGTCTACCTCAAAAATTTCGCTTAACTTCAACGCAGTTTGTAACATATAGGCTGATTCGTTGCGCTTTCCTCGATAGGGAGTTGGTGAGAGATATGGCATATCAGTTTCTATCAATAAATCATTTATATTCAACTTGCTCAAAACCTGTGGAAGCGTTGATTTTTTGAACGTAACAATTCCGTTTATTCCTAATTTGAATCCAAAGTCCAACATTGTTTTGGCCTCAGTTTCATTTCCCGAAAAACAATGAAAAACCCCAGTCACCTTTCCAACAAATTTTCGGAGAGAAGAGAGGATTTCATTAGTAGCTTCACGATTGTGAATAATAATAGGAAGATGCAAATCGGCAGCCCACTGCAATTGCTGCTCGAAAGCCACAATTTGTTCCTTGACAAATGTTTTGTCCCAATACAAATCAATACCCACCTCACCAATAGCAACAGGATTTTCGTCGAGAAAAAGTCTTTCTATCTCTTGAAGATCTTTTTGATAATCATTCCCTACCGATGTTGGATGTAGCCCCATTGCCACGGAGCAATAATCGGGGAACTGCTTTTTTGTTGCCAACAAAGAAGGAACAGTTTCTAAATCAACATTTGGAAGTATTAAATGTTTTACGCCTGACAATTTGGCTCTCTCAACCACCTCTGACCTATCCTCGTCGAATTCCTCTAAGTATAAATGCGAATGCGTATCAATCATATTGACGCCATCTTCAGTATGTTCAACAGGTTTGAATCCAGTTTCTTTTCGCTTTTGATAGCTTTATTGAAAGGGACATAAACAATTTCATCGTTATCTATTCCTACCATTATGTTACGCTGACCATCGAGCAACGCCTCAATAGCCGCAGCACCAAAACGCGTTGCCAAAATTCTATCATAGGCACTTGGAGATCCTCCTCGCTGAATATGTCCGAGAACCGTAACGTGCAGATTGTATTCAGGATGTTCTTTTCGGAGTTTCTCGGCAATAGCCATTGCGCCTCCTTCGCTTTCGGAAACTAATACAATACTACTATTTTTTGATTTTCGGAAACCATTTTGGATAAGTTGCTCTAACTGATTTACTCCAGTTTTGATTTCTGGTATTACTGCCGCCTCGGCTCCTGAAGCAATTGCTCCATTCAACGCTAGGAATCCGGCGTCGCGACCCATTACTTCTATCAAAAAAAGACGTTCGTGAGAAGACGCCGTATCGCGAATTTTGTCCACCGCATCGATAATTGTATTTAAAGCCGTATCGTAACCAATTGTTGAATCGGTTCCATTAAGGTCATTATCAATTGTTCCCGGAACTCCTACGATAGGAAAATTATATTCTTGAGCAAAAATACGAGCACCCGAAAAAGTTCCATTTCCTCCAATTACAACAAGTGCATCAATGTTTTCTTTTTTTAGATTGTCGTACGCAATTTGTCTTCCTTCTTTTGTGGTAAACTCAGCACAACGAGCAGTTTTTAT
>JAGCIZ010000279.1 GCA_017648235.1 Paludibacteraceae bacterium | reverse complement strand
ATCTTCACAATATCCTGACGTTCGAAATTACCTTTTACATCAATAATTCCAACAGGAAGAAGACTATGAGCTTCACTTTTGAGCAAAGCATTTTTTGCACCTTCATTCACCACTACTTTGCCTTTTGCGAAATCTTCTGAATGAGCAATCCATTTTTTTACACTAGAAATTTCTTTTTTCTCTGGCTCGAAAAACGTACTAATGGTCGATTCGTTTGTGAGCAAATCAATCAAAATTCCATCTTTTTTACCATTGGCAATAAACACAGGAATTCCCTCCTTTGCCACTTTGCGCGCAATTCGCGTTTTAGTCATCATTCCTCCCCTACCAAGCGACGATTTTTTGGTTTGAATATACTGATTCAAATTCTGTGAAGATTTTATATTTCTAATCACCGAAGATGATGCATCATTTGGATCTCCATCGTAAATTCCATCAATGTTACTCAAAATTATCAATGCATCTACATCCATCATTGTAGCAATAAGACCAGAAAGTTCGTCATTATCTGTGAACATCAACTCCGTAACCGAAATGGTATCATTCTCATTCACAATGGGTACTACATTATTCTCAAGCATAACCCTCATGCATTGTTGCTGATTGAGATAATGCCGACGTGAACCGAAACTTTCTTTTGTGGTCAACACCTGACCGCAAATGATGTTTTTTTGCCTGAATAATTCATAATAACAGTTTATCAGTTTTGCCTGACCAATAGCCGAAAAAAGTTGGCGAAGCTCCACCGAATCCATCTTTCTTGTAGGTTTTAATTCAGCTTTTCCCGAAGCCACCGCTCCCGACGAAACAAGCACAATTTCCACTCCATTTTGATGCAACTCTGCAACCTGTTCCACAATTTGTTCTATACGAGCAATGTCCAACATACCGTCAGACTTTGTTAGCACATTACTTCCTATTTTGACAGCTATTCTGTTAAATCTATAATTATTCATCTTTTTGAAATATGATTTGCAAAGTTAGCAACATAATTGAAAATAGAATCATAAAAACTCACTCCTAAACGTTTATCTTTTTCATATGAAAAAAGTTCATTGTGGAGAATAAACACACACTGACCCTGTACCAATCTTATCTTATCGATTAACTCCGTTATACGTTGATATGCTTTATCTGGCGCAAGTTGCAAATGAGTTTCCAATGTTGTATCCATAAATATAGTCGGAATGATTCTCAAATTTATTTCTCTTTCCTCTTCTAAATCATAAAAATAAAACGGAATACATGTACTTGCTCTAAAGCCAACTTGCTGGGCATAAGCCATCGAGTAATCTTCAAGAATACCTACTTCTTGCAAAATCCGATAACTTTTTGGTAAAGAAAATCGTAAAAAATGGAAACGATTTTTAGAAATTTGTTTTCCACTCCACTTCTGCAGATCGTTCTTCTCACTTCTAATTTTTTCCATATCAGAAGCTGCTTGATAAGAAATGTGAAGTCCAATATTACCCTTCTCCGCCTGCTCCGCAATAGCTTCTTTATAACACTCAGCACTAGGATGTTTACAGCGTTTGTCAAACAATCCTCTACCTCCTACATGAAAAAAATAAGAAACCTTTTGATTGTGCTTTTGGTGAAATTTCTCTACCCTATCGAAGTTAAACCAAGGATCGTTCTTAAAACCTAAAAGAACAGAAGCCCGTTGTTTAAACCGCTTAAAATCAAACAAAAAATCTTTCAAAAGTAATGCTAATGACTTTACTACACCACGATCCTTGTACTTATAAAAATGATCGACGTCAACTGTAGGCACAAACTGAAAAGTCCTCTTAATCTTATCAACATCATAATTTACAACAATTTTTTCTCTCAGTTTTTTTGTCCAAAGGTCAACCAACGGAAGTTGAAGAAAACCATACTGATGAGCCACACTTTGAGAAAAATCGAATCGGCCATGTTTATCTACCTTTTCTAAGCAATACTCTTCGTAGCGAGAAATCAAAAAAAATGTTGCTGCAAAAATGTCAAAAGGAATATCACCCGACGTAGAAAAAAAACATGGCAGGTCTTCCCATTTTTTCAACTCAATTTTTTGTATTTTTATCTCCTTCTCGAACAACAGATTGACAGGAACAATCTGAAAAGAAGATTCTATCACTTCATCAGAATAGTTGATTTTTATTCCATCTTCTGATCGAAAAAAATCTTTATCGTTTGTTGCAACAAAATCCAATTCCAACAAATTTCCAAAAATATGTTTCAAAACATAATCCAGCCTACTTGTCGAAAAACGACTGTAAACCAAAACCTTATTTTTAGAATTAATTATCACTTGAAAACAAAAAAGAAAAAACTCACAAAAAAAATTGTGAATCACAAAGGTACAAAATAGTTGGAAGATATATTACTCAAAGTTATCACTCCCATTATATTCTATTTTTTATTCCCAATTCAATCTTAAATGGTTATTTTTTTAGACAGGAAAAAACTAATGTTTTATCTTTGCAAAAATAAATTTGAATACTATGTGGAAAAAAATCTTTAATAGAGAAGTTAAAATTGGTTTAATGGTTGTAACAGCATTAGTTGTTCTCTTTTTTGGCTTGAACTACTTGAAAGGAATAAATATCTTCAAACCAACTAATCATTATTATTTATCTCTTGAGGCAGTGAATGGACTTGTTCCTTCTAATCCTGTTTACATCAAAGGCTACAAGATTGGTCAGGTCGGAAAAATTGAGTACGATTTTGCAAAAGAAAAATCATTCATTATACAAATAGATATCCAAGATGATGTTAAGTTGCCTTCAGGAACCATTGCAGAACTCTTTGACGATGGTTTGATGGGCGGGAAAGCCATTAATTTGGTTTTTTCTTCAGAAAAAGACTTCCACACTGCAGGAGATACGTTAATTGTACAAGTTGTTCCTAGTCTCATGGATGCGCTATCTGCTGAACTTTTGCCAAAAATTTCTGCAGCGCTGAGCAATATAGATTCCCTTGTAGTCTCTGCTCAAAAGTTGTTATCATCAGAAGAGATTGAAAAAACACTAATTTCAATAGAATCTGCTACAGCAGATCTATCTTCATCATCGGCTTCTCTCAAAAATTATATGCAAACCGATGTTCCTATGCTCTTATCCAATATAGATACTATCGCAAGTGACTTTAAGTTTATTTCATCGGATCTAAAACAGATTGAATTTGATAGTTTGTTTCAAAAGATCGATGGCACGATTGCTAACTTAGAAACTCTTTCAGAATCACTTAATAACAAGGAAGGAAGTCTTGGACTTCTAATCAACGATAGTGCCGTTTATAACGAACTGGATTCTACTATAAATAGTGCAAATGCACTGCTTAAAGATTTAAAAGAAAATCCAAAACGTTATGTCCATTTTTCACTATTTGGCAGAAAAGACGATAAGGATAAAAAATAAAACTAAAACTGATTGTTTGTTTCAAAAATAAACACTACCTTCGCGACTCGTTTTGCGTAATCTCTGGCAAAAGGTTTGTGAATATTGCGTGAAAGAATAAAAAATTATTTATAAAATGGATTTAATTAAAATTGCAGAGGAGGCACTTGCTCCTGAAAAAAAACAACATCCTGCTTTCAAAAGTGGTGATACTGTAACTGTTGCTTATCGTATTATTGAGGGCAACAAAGAACGTATTCAGTTGTTCCGTGGTGATGTAATCAAAATTTGTGGTCACGGAGACAAAAAACGTTTTACTGTTCGTAAAATGTCTGACAACGTAGGTGTAGAAAGAATTTTCCCAATTGACTCACCTTTCATAGAAAGCATCAAAGTCGAAAAAATTGGTAAAGTTCGCCGTTCAAAATTGTATTATCTACGTAAACTTACTGGTAAAAAAGCTCGTATTAAAGAAAAACGCATTTAAATTTTTCATAATATACTTTTTGAGGGAGAGTCGAAAAACTCTCCTTTTTTTGTATTTTTGCGTTATCATGATTCCAATTAACGATAATACCATTTGTGCTATTTCCACTGCAGCCGGTGTCGGCGGAATTGCTGTTATTCGTGTATCAGGAAAACGAGCTATTAAAATCTCTGACAAGATTTTTAAACCACTGAAATCAGGCAAATCAATAGCCGAAATGAGCAGAAACACTGTTCAATTTGGACGCATAATAAATAGCAAAAATGAAATTATCGATGAGGTTCTTATCTCGCTTTTTAGAGCACCAAACTCCTTCACTGGCGAAGATGTTGTTGAAATTGGTTGCCATGGCTCACTTTTTATTCAACAAGAAATCCTAAAACTATTGATAGAAAATGGTTGTTCAATGGCGAAAGCAGGCGAATTTACACAACGTGCTTTTCTTAATGGAAAAATGGATTTGTCGCAAGCCGAAGCCGTAGCTGACCTTATTGCCTCCAATTCAAAAGCTGCTCATCGAATCGCTCTAAACCAAATGCGAGGAGGATTTTCCGATGAATTGGCTCAACTCAGAATGAAACTGCTTGATTTCACTTCGCTCGTTGAGTTGGAACTTGACTTTGCCGACCACGAAGAACTCGAGTTTGCAGACCGCACTGAATTACAACAACTTGCCAACGAAATTGAGAAAAAAATCAGTCGATTAACCAATTCGTTTTCTGTAGGGAATGCTATAAAAAATGGCATCCCCGTTGCAATTGTCGGCGAAACAAATGCTGGAAAATCTACCCTACTCAACCGACTTGTTGGAGAAGAAAAAGCTATTGTGAGCGATATTCACGGTACCACTCGCGACATAATTGAAGACACGGTTTCTCTCAATGGCATTTTATTCCGATTCATTGACACTGCAGGAATTCGAGAAACCGCTGACACAATCGAAAATCTCGGCATTGAACGAACATATCAAACAATAGAAAAAGCCCAAATCGTTCTTTGGATAATTGACGCAGCTACAACGTCTTCTTTTGATCCAACACAACTTCCTATTTCCGAAGACAAAACACTGATTATCGTCTTTAACAAAACAGATAAAACCGACGTATCACACCTCACAACAACATATACACATTGCTTCATATCTGCAAAGAACAACACTGGGATCGACCATTTACAAGAACTGCTGATTAAGGCTTCAAATATCAACGACGAAATTCTCGAAGATGTCACAGTTTCCAATGCACGCCACTACGAAAGCCTTTGCCTTGCACTTTCTGCCATTCGTCGTGTTCAAGAAGGACTCAGCAGCGGGCTCTCGGGCGATCTTCTATCAATGGACCTCCGCGAGTGCATCAATCATCTTGGAACAATCACTGGCGGAGCAGTCTCTACCGACGAAGTTCTCGAAAATATTTTTAGCAAGTTTTGCATCGGAAAGTAGATTTTGCGTGGGAAAGTAGGTTTAGTTTAGACCTCTTTATATATAAAGCGGAGTAAACAAAACCAATATATCTAAAATGTTTTCTCAAACTAAAGCAATAATATAGAAAAACGTAAATTATTTAACCATAAATTGGTTATTCTATTTTAACCTTGGCATATATTTGTAATAATCTTCCAAAAGATTTTGTGTTTAGATAT
>JAGCIZ010000278.1 GCA_017648235.1 Paludibacteraceae bacterium | reverse complement strand
TTTTGTCAAACAATCTGCAAAATATTGCCACATACAAATACCTGCCAAATAAAACAAAGGTTGTGGTAATCCATCCGTAGAGATTTGTGCAATTCCACCAAAAACAACCATATACATCACTGTCGTAAAAAGTGGTTGAATGATAAACCACAACGGACCTAGAATTGTTTGTTTATACTGAGTAATAACATCTCGTTTAATAAACAAACCACAAAGATCACGATAATTCCAGATCTCCTTAAAGTCAACCTCAAGAAGCCTATTTTTAGGTTTTATTTCTGTTGTCCATTTTTCCATTTCTTGACAAATTTCACAACTCTTGCTCTGAAATTTCATCAGAAGAATTTACATAAAACTGTTTCCTCAATTCGCTCAATTCTTCTCTTATTTCTTTGAGTTTTTCCGCTATTTTTTGAGTTTTTTCACTTTGATTTTTTTTACTTCGTATACGCTCTTTTGCTCCTTCTATTGTAAGTTTCTGATCGCGCAAAAGATGTTGTATTATCTTTACTTCTTCGATATTTTTTTGAGTATAGAATCGGGTACCTTTTCCATTAGTACGAGGCTTCAAATGCTGAAATTCTTTTTCCCAAAAACGCAATGTAGAAGCATTTTCTCCTACTATTTTGGCAACCTCATCTATTTTCCAAAACACCTTTTCCATTCCTACATTCTTACTCTTAGTCGCTGTCCAATACGAATGGTTGTTCCACTAATATTATTCAAACGCTTTAAACTTGCTACTGACACATGATATTTCTTTGCAATTCCACTCAACGTATCCCCAGAACGCACTTTATGGTAAGTTGCAGTACTATAATCATATTCGGCCAATTTTGCCACCGCTTGTTGAGAAATCAATTCGTCAGCCTTGTAAGCCAAAATAGAATCTTGATTTTCTATAAAAGGAGTAACCTGTTCAAAAGGCAAAACCAAAGAATATGGCTTTATATTTCCTGGAATTAAATCCCTACGATATTGAGGATTAAGAGTTCTCAACTCCTCAATAGGAACATGAAGCACTTCCGAAATTTGCTTAAGATGCATTCTTGTATTTACCATCACTGTGTCAGTTGCTAATGGCAAACTTATAGAACGCGGACAAATATTATGTTGCTCATAGTAATTCATTATATAATTGGCTGCAATAAAAATAGGCACATATCCACGTGTCTCCCGAGGAAGGTAAGGATAAATATCCCAATAACTCCGCTTTCCTCCCGAACGACTTATAGCTTTACTTACATTTCCAGGCCCACAATTATAAGCGGCAATAACCAAAAACCAATCTTTATAAATACCATATAAATCTTTGAGATATTTTGCAGCAGCCATAGTAGATTTGAGCGGATCCATTCGCTCATCGACCAAACTATTTATTTCCAAATTGTAAGACCTTCCTGTCCAAACCATAAACTGCCACAAACCCGCGGCTCCTACTCTCGAAATAGCTTTAGCATTCAATGCAGATTCTATAACTGGAAGATACTTCAATTCCAGTGGAATATTGTGTGCCGAAAGCGCACTTTCAAATATCGGGAAATAATACTGATGCCCCATTCCAAGCAAATATTCTACCTGTCCCGGTTTTTGCGCATAAAAATTAATTGAAGAACGCACTGGAGCATTGAACGACATCTCCATTTCGTGAGGCAATTTTTGCAAACAGTTTATATAAACACTATCGGGGAAAATAATAGTTCCCATTCCTTTTACACAATCGCCAAATGACATTTTGGAAACCAACCAATTATTCAAAACAGAATCCATATTATATTCCAATTCATAAGGAACAATAGTTTCTACGGAATCAAGATTTGATTTTTCCACCTGATAATTTTCTGCCCAAAGTGCATTTACCAACAATAAAAAGACAATACCTACAACAATATATTTCTTCATCTCTTTTCTTTTTCAAAAAAACTTAAAACGTAATATTAAGTTGCATTCCCAATGCTGTATTTCTCAAAACTTGTGTATTTTCATCCATCTCTATCAACGTAGGAGCAACTCTCATTGACAAATCGGGACTAACATCAAAATTACTCAACTGAGCATCAACAAACGCATCCACAATAGAAAGCGCATAAACTGCTACAGAAATAATAATACTCAAATCTCGATATTTACGATAATAATTCTGCTTCTGATTCAAAAAATCCTTCGCCCAAGCCGAATTCGGATCCACACTATAAGGAAGCACTTGCAAATGGCTGTTTGTATTAGGATCTGTATCTGCAATATCTTTATAGGCAGTTATATAATCTTTATAATATCTTCCATTCCAAGTAATTGCATAAATACAACCAGCCACACCACCATAAACTATAGGCAACTTCCAAAACTTTCTATTGTAAATCTGCCCTAAACCCGGACAAACCGCAGCCAACCAAACACTTCTTGATGGATTTGGCTTGAAATTCCTTTTCTTCTGAAATTCATCCTCTTGTGCTATTTTTTCTTCCGAATAAACCTCATAAGCAACAGAATCCACAGCTAACACTCGAAGCGAATCGTTTTCTTCAAAAAAAGAAAAATCCTCGTTCTGAAGTTTCGTCGTATCAGCAAATTCGCTTTGAGCCATAGAAGTCAAAGCGAACAAAACTTGCATTAAACATACCAAACACAACCGAAACCTCATTTTTCTCTTGCTATTAATTCTGAAGTTGACGCAGTAAATTATTTAACTCGTCCTCGTTGGAAAACGAGATTGAAACTTTTCCTTTTCCACTAGCATCGCAACTGAATGTTACTTTTTTTCCAAACAAATCCTTGAACATTCGCTGATAAGGAAGATACTTTTCACTTAATTGTTCTTTCTTTTTTTCTGTTTGTTCTTGATTAAGATTTCTAACAATCTCTTCGGTTTTTCTTACCGAATATGCATTTTTGAGAATGTCTTTATAAACCGATAGTTGTTTCTGCGCATCGTCAAGTGCCAACAATGCTCTTGAATGCCCCATGTCAATTTTCTTCTCGGTAAGTCCTACTTGAATTTCGGCAGGCAAACGCAACAAACGCAAGTAATTCGCAATTGTTGCTCGTTTTTTTCCTACGCTCTCACTCAAAGCCTCTTGAGTCATTCCCGACTGCTCAATCAACTTTTGGTAAGTCAAAGCTATTTCTATCGCATTCAAATTTTCACGTTGAATATTTTCTATCAACGCCATTATCAGAACGTTTTCATCCTTAGATGTTTTGACGTAAGCAGGAATTTTCTTTAGTCCTGCCAATTTAGATGCTCTATATCGTCTTTCTCCGGCAATAATCTGATAAGTTCCGTCATCGTTTTTCTTAAGCGTAATGGGCGTTATCAAACCTATCGACTTGATTGAATCCGTAAGTTCTTGAAGTGCTTCCTCATCAAAAACCGTACGAGGCTGATTAGGATTAGGAAAAATCTTCTCAATATCAATCTCGCTAATAGAAGAAGATCCGCTTGTTACAACTGTACTATTTTGCCCAAGAAGTTCTTCCAAACCACGACCTAAAACACTCTCTCTTTTTGCCATATAAAAATTCTATTTTTTCTTATTCTTTTCCAATAATTCCTTTGCCAAAACCAAATAATTTTGTGCTCCGCGAGAAGCATAATCATACTCAATCGCAGCTTTTCCATAACCAGTTGCTTCACTCAATTTCACATTTCGATAAATTGCAGTCTTAAACAACATTGATTCAAAATGCTTACGAACCTCATTAGCCACTTCATTGGCATAACGCAAACGAGTATCGTACATTGTCAACAAAAATCCCTCAATTTTAAGTTCTGGGTTCAAATTATTTTTAACTAACTTAATTGTATTCAACAATTTACTCAAACCATCAAGTGCAAAATATTCACACTGAACAGGAATAATTACCGAATCGGCAGCTGTAAGCGAATTCAACGCAATCAAACCCAAAGAAGGCAAACAGTCAATCAAAATGTAATCGTAGTTATCTCTTATTGGTTTAAGAACATCCAAAAGCTTTGTATTTCTGTTTTCAAGTTTTGCCATCTCAATTTCGGCACCAACCAAATCGATATGAGAAGGCAACAACGAAAGATTTTTGATAGAAGTTTGAACTATTGCCGCCTCTGCAGTACTTTCTCCCAATAAACACTCATAAACAGTATTTTCTAAATCCTTCACTTCAACTCCTAATCCTGTCGAAGCATTGGCTTGAGGGTCAGCATCAACCAAAAGTACTTTTTTACCCAAATTTGCTAGTGAAGCCGAAAGATTTATAGCTGTTGTAGTCTTCCCAACTCCTCCTTTCTGATTTGCAATTGCAATAATTTTTCCCATACCAATTTTACTAAAAATTAATTAGCAAAATAACTAATTTTTTAACGAAAAAGCAAATAAAAACAAGAGAAAGGAAATATCTCAAAAGAGAAAACAAAAACACTGTTTACCAGTTAATTTCTAACGAAACTTGAGAAAAAATATCTTCTATATCCTCCGAAGTTATTCGCTCAAAATGTTCTTCAATAGGAGTAATAATTATTCCGCACATCTCTGCCGTTCCAGGACTCACCATAAGCCTTTCCGATTCCTTTTCTGCATTATATTGCCAAGGGCGAAATGCCTTGCGGGGCAAAATTAATACATGCCATGACGAATTCTCGTAAAAAGAAAGAACATTCATCATTGGTTCCGAACCAACAATTGGCAATTTTGCATAAATATCCAAGAAAGCACTTATCACATCGTTTTTTTGATTACCAACAATCTCCAACACAGTTCTAAGATAATTTTTCCAAAGAAAAACAGACGAGCAAATCTTTTGTTTTTCAACAACATTCCGTTGTTTTACAAGAGGAAGAAAATTTTTTGTTCCTGCCTGAAAATGAAAATGATCTGGCGCAGAAGCTCCACTCTCAGGACCATTATAAAAAACCAAAAAATCCGGCAAAAGAGTTGCCAAATCGAGCATATCGGAAAAATGTGGCAAAATCTCCTGAAGCTTATGAGTTTGATGAGGAACAGTAAAATGCTGAGGAAGAATAGGATAAGGATTTATCAAAAGCGCATAATCTCGCCATAAAATTTCCTCCTGCACCTCTGGACGATTCTTTTTGCACAAAAAACAAGGTCGCTCAGCCAAACTTTTAGCATCAATTTTTGCCGACGAAGATTTTATGCGAGCAGGGTTAAAATGTACTTGAAGATCTACGCCTCTCACATTGAGTTCACGCACCCGAACAGAAGCAAGTTCAGAAAAATTACGCCGAGCCAATTCCCATTTTTCTAATTGAGAATCAAAAAGATGAATAAGTTGCGATTGCATAATAGCGAACTTCTTTCTCTCTACAAATTAATTAAATACAATGGTCTTATTTTTATAAGTCAAGATTTTTCGTTCGATATGTTTACCAACAGCTCTCGAAAGCACAATTTTCTCCAAATCCCTACCTTTTTTCACTAACGTATCCACAGTATCTTTATGAGAAATTCGCACAATATCTTGCTCAATGATAGGACCTGCATCCAAATCACTTGTTACATAATGACTTGTAGCTCCAATAAGTTTTACTCCTCGCTCAAAAGCCGCATGATATGGCTTTGCCCCCATAAATGCGGGAAGAAACGAATGATGAATATTAATTATTCTTTCTTTGAAATGGTCAATAAAATCTCCAGTTAGTACCTGCATATAACGCGCTAGTACAATAAAATCGATGCCATATTTCTGCAGTAACTCAAGTTCAAGTGCTTCTTGTTGCAACTTATTTTCTTTTGTGATTGGCAAACAATGAAATGGTATTCCAAAACGGTCTGCAGCTTCCTTCATATCTGGATGATTACTGATAATAAGAGGAATCTCAACATTCCATTCTACAGACGTATAGCGTGCCAACATATCATACAAACAATGAGACATTTTTGATACAAAAATTGCCATACGAGGAGCCTTCGAGCTAAAATAAAGACGGAAAACCATGTCGTATTTTTTAGCATAAAGTGTAGAGAAATATTCCTCTATCTTTTCTTGCGGAATGATAAAATTCTTCAAATCCCACTCCACGCGCATAAAAAACATACGCTCCTGACGATCAACATATTGATCGAGATAAAGAATGTTACCTCCATTGATATTTATAAAATCAGTAACTGTTGCTAAAAGACCTTGTTTGTCAGGGCAATACATAAGCAAAATTGCTGTTTCCGACATATTTTTATTCTGTTCCATTTTTATATATTTTTTTAAGCAAAAACTGCTTTCATTCTACAAATAAGTGTTTCCAAACGTTTCGCTTCAAAAAGAAATTCATCGTCTGTTACTTTTTCTACTGCCAAATCCAAATCATCTCCAAAAAGTGACTCACTAACAAAATTCAATTCTACAAATTTTATTTTCTTCTGCAAGAAAAACTTTTGTGGATTAGGAATAAGATTCATAAACCACTCAATATATTTTCCGCTGTAAACATGAACATTTGTGTCAATATCGCTATAAAGTGGAGAATATTTTCTTATCTCCGCCGATCTCAAATCTCCAATACGACGCGGCTTCTGACAAAGTGGAGGTCGCTTGGTTGCAAACTTCATGTAATATTCATCAATATTCACCGCTTTTCTTGACTGCAAATCAATCATTGCCCAAACTGAAGAAGCAGCACCTATCACATCGCCAGTAGCCGACGTAATGGCATAGTTTCGGGTAGTAATCATTCTGTTTGCATCCTCGATCCAAGTTTCTATAAATATATCTTCTCCCAATCTCGGCAACGAGTAGACCTCTATTGAAAAACGGCTCAAAACCCAACTTCTATTGTTTTGTTGCAAATACTCCATTCCGAAACCATTTGAAGTCGCATTTTTCTCAGAAGCATCGAGCAAAAGACTGAACAATTTTGGCAAATAAAGATGTTTTGAGAAATCAACATCTAGGATTGATATTTTATATTGAAACTTTGATTGAGACATTTTTCTATCTACGTTTTTTTCCGTTTTTATTATTCTTTTTTCTTGATACCAAATCTTTTGATGAAATCAAAGGAGTAGAATTTTCAAAAGAAAGAACACCTTGAGAGAGTTCTCGCAAATCTTCTTGAATTTTTGCATCATCCACATTATCCTTATTCCATAGAATAAAAAGTCTCTTCATCTGATTTGCAAGTTGCAAGGTCATTTGATCTCGTTCCTCACCAGGTTCCATTTCTTGAATTGTCCTTACCAAAGTTTGCAAAAAATACCCATAGTGCTTATACCTAATCTTCTTTTGTGGATAAGCTATTTTTTCCGGACGAGTTTCATTTCTTTTTGCTTCAACTATATCGTAAGGATAATCAATATCCAACTTATAATCAGACATTATAGCCAAGTGATCCCAAAGTTTATGCTTAAAATCATTTATATCTCGCAAATAAGGAAACATATTGCCCATCACATTAATAATAGTCTGAGCAGCGAGCATTCTTTCTTCTTTATTTTCTATTGTGAGTGCATAATTGACCATCTGCTGAATATGTCTTCCATATTCAGGCAAAATCAATTCTATTCTCTTCTGATATTCCATTCTTATTTTTTCTAAATCATTTTTTTAGGAAGCGTAGCAATAAAATCCTTCAAATAAAATGGTTCAAAATATGCTACATTTTGAAACTCTTCTTTCACAAAACAATCAACAGACAATTTAGTCATGTTCTTTGCAATAGGCATAATATTTGGCACAAATATGGCGTTTGGATGAGTTAGGACCTTGCTACATTTTTCTGCTCCATCTCCAAAAAAATAAACTCGATGCTCTGCCAAAAGAGCAGAAAAACTCTCCTCATCAATAATTTCTGCAGAAACAGGGCGCACTTGCCCTAAATCTTTATTGTAAAGTGCTGTATAAACTTCCATTCTGCGCGCATCAATCATTGGACAAAGCAAATCGTTCTCTCCAAGTTCTACTCCACATTCAAGCAAACCTTGGCACAACACCGCCAACGTGTCAACAGCAATCAAAGGCAAGTCCCAACCATAACACAATCCTTTTGCCGATGAAACTCCAATTCGCAAACCTGTATAAGAACCTGGTCCGCAACTTACCGCTACAGCATCAACTTTCAATTGTTCTTTTCTAACAAAATCCACCATTTCTTGCAAAAAACGAGGCAACATGGTTGCATGAGAAAGTCCACCCAACTCAATGCGTTCTATAATGCAAGATGAATTACTAGAAAGTGCTGCAGAACAAACCGTAGTAGAGGTTTCAATCTGTAAAATTACTGCCATAACTAAAAATGTTTTGCAAAAATAAAAAAAAGTCAAATGAGGAGCAACTATTCCAATTCAGAAAAAAAAGTTTAATAACTATTGTTTTTACAAATAAAAGTTGTAATTTTGCAACTCCATTTCTGGAGAGATGGCAGAGTGGTCGATTGCGGCGGTCTTGAAAACCGTTGAACTGAGAGGTTCCGGGGGTTCGAATCCCTCTCTCTCCGCTACAAAAAAAGGTTCTAACACATCAGTTAGGACTTTTTTTATTAGTCTTGCATTTTTTCAAAATAATTATAGGAGTTTCGCCAGAAACGTATAAAAAAAAATCCTTCCAAACTGGCATAAAACCACTTAAGTGATTAAAAATTTACATCAAATGCTTAAAAACATTTTACTTATTGGAGCAGGAGGCGCATTGGGCAGTATTTTTCGATATTTGATAACATACGCATCAACTTTACTAGCAATAAGCAGCGAATGGGCAACATTACTCGTTAATGTTCTTGGATCATTCTTAATAGGAATGCTAATGACTATGTCTGGCAACGGAGTTTATCTATTTGCAGCAGTTGTTTTTTGTGGAGGTTTCACAACATTTTCTACCTTTTCTGCACAAACATTACAATTACTTCAATCCGAACAACGAATTTTGGCCATTTTTTACATATTGGCTTCGTTAACGTTATCTGTGATGGCCGTTTGGGCAGGATTATATTGCGGCAATAAATTCCTCAAATAGAGAAAAAAGAACATTAATCCTTTCGCCACTTTGGCAAAAGCGTATTACCTTCTTTATCTACAGGATACTGAGCATTCTGTTTTTTAAGGAGTTGGCACATTTTGTTGAACATTTTTTTTCGTATTCGCACGTTCCCTTTAACACAATTATTTTCTTCGTAAGGATCTTCTAAAAGATTGAAAAGTTTACAGTGCGGTTCTTCTGGATTTTCTGGATTGTAATAATAAATCAATTTCCAATCTCCTCGACGATAAGCAGTAAAATAACTTCCACGATGCTCATGAGGAAAATGTAGCAAAAACTCATTTCTGTGTTTAGAATCTTTTTTCTTCGAACACAAACGAAGCAGAGAATTTCCATCAACAACGTGATGTTCGGGCTTATCCACTCGTACAACATCCAATATGGTAGGGAAAATATCCATAACCGTACCAAAATCACTACAAGCATAACCCGAAGCTATTGGAAACTGTTGTTGCAAATAGTTTTCCGCATCCAACTGAGCCCAAGACACAATAAAAGGCACTCTAGTTCCTCCCTCATACTCAGAACCTTTTTTTCCCCTCAAGGGAGCAGAAGAAGCACACTCCTCCGCACCTCCCAAAGGAGCATCTCCGCCATTATCTCCAAGAAAGAATATCAGTGTATTTTCTGCAATTCCCAGTTTCTTTAGATGTTGCAACAAAACCCCAAGTGAATAATCAACACCTTCAACAAGAGTTGCATAAGCTTGAGTTTGCTCCGACATTCCCTTTCCTAAATAATTGGAGAAAAAACGTGGGTCAGACTGAAAAGGATTATGCACAGCATAATGCGCCATATTCAAATAAAAAGTTTTTCCCTCTCTCACCGACTTGCTTATTTCCTCAAGTGCACACTGAGTCAGAGCTTCTGTAAGAAATGTAGGCGTACCACGATAATCATCAAGATGAGGAACTACCCGACTTTCCTCGCCGCGGATTTCTCCGTAACCATCTTCACCAAAATAACTTCCAGGCTCACCAATTGCCGATCCTCCAATATTTACATCAAATCCTACATTTAAAGGATTTTCTCCCTCACTACTAACACAGCCAAAATGCGCCTTTCCAACATAAATAGTACGATAACCCACTTGCTTCAACAAGCGTGGATAAGTAACGCTACAAGCGTTAAGCCCCATCCAATTCCAATCGTGAGGACCATACTCTGTTCGATTATTACTCTCCGGATGAATCCAATTGGTAGTGTGATGACGTGTTGCATTTTGCCCAGTAAGGAGAGACGTTCTCGACGGTGAACTTACACTTTGCGCATAAAATGTAGAGAAACGAGTACCTTGCTGCGCCAATAGTTCCATATTTGGCGTGCGATACCAATCATTCAACTTATGCCTGCAAGGATTACCAACACTATCAGTAAGAAACGGCACAGAAGTATCCATCACCCCCATGTCATCAACCAGAAACACGATGATGTTTGGTCGTTGTTGAGCTACTGCTCCAACACCCAGCAAACATCCAGCTATGGTTGGAAGTACACGTCGCATAAGAAACCTTACCTTTACAGCGACGCTAAATTCATTTCGTTCACGATGTTTTTGCCATCAGGCGTGTAAGCAAACTCAATGTTTGCTTTGTAGGCTTCTTCTACCCTACCACGCACCACTTTCATCGAACTATTGAGGAAATGATTTTGC
>JAGCIZ010000277.1 GCA_017648235.1 Paludibacteraceae bacterium | reverse complement strand
CGTTGTACAGACTTCGGAATGGAAAAGAAAGTTTTCCTTGGCGATGGCGTTGCAGTAGGTAGCGGAACAATCGATGGTCGATTGGTATTTGTTTTCGCACAAGATGCTACCGTAATTGGTGGTTCGTTGTCAGAAACAATGGCACAAAAAATTTGTAAAGTAATGGATATGGCAATGAAACTTGGTGCGCCAATCATTGGATTGAACGACTCAGGTGGTGCTCGTATTCAAGAAGGTGCTTGTGCATTGGCAGGTTATGCCGAAATTTTCGAACGCAACATTTTAGCTTCGGGCGTTGTGCCTCAAATTTCTGTAATTTTTGGTCCTTGCGCAGGTGGTGCAGTTTATTCTCCAGCATTAACTGACTTTATTTTGATGACTGAAGAAAACTCTTACATGTTCATCACTGGTCCAAAAGTAGTAAAATCGGTAACTAACGAGGATGTAACAGTTGAAGAACTTGGTGGTGCTCGCGTTCACGCAACAAAATCAGGTGTAACACACTTCACTGCTCCAACTGAAGAAGAAGCGATTGCAACTGTTCGCCGTTTGGTTTCTTTCATTCCTCAGAACAACATGGAAGAAGCTCCACGCGTAGAATGCACAGATGCTATCGACCGCGTTGACGATGCATTGAACACAATGGTTCCTGCTAATCCAAACGTTCCTTACGATATGAAAAACATTATTTATACTATTGTAGATAATGGCGATTTCATGGAAGTTCAACCAGATTATGCTAAAAATATCATTTGTGGTTTTGCTCGTTTCAACGGACAATCAACTGGTATTATCGCAAACCAACCAAATTGGTTAGCTGGTGTATTGGATTGTAACTCTTCACGCAAAGCAGCTCGTTTTGTTCGTTTCTGCGACGCATTCAACATCCCAATTCTTACATTGGTAGACGTTCCTGGATTCCTTTGCGGAACAGGCCAAGAATATGCCGGAATTATTGCTCACGGAGCAAAATTGATGTTTGCTTATGGCGAAGCTACAGTTCCTAAAGTAACTATTACGGTTCGTAAATCATATGGTGGTTCTCACATTGTGATGAGTTGTAAACAACTTCGTGGCGACCTTTGCTACGCATGGCCAAATGCAGAAATTGCAGTTATGGGAGCATCTGGTGCTATCGGTGTGTTGGAAGCTAAAAATCTTAAAGCTATCGAAGATCCAGAAGAAAAGAAAAAATTCATTGCAGAAAAAGAAGCTGAATATCAAGATAAATTTGCAAGTCCTTATCAAGCTGCTTCACGCGGATATATCGACGATGTTATCGAACCACGCAACACTCGTTTCCGCATCATTCGTGCATTCGAAATGTTGAAAACGAAGCGTTTGACCAACCCTGCAAAAAAACATTCTAACATTCCACTATAAAACCGTTGTGTTATGATGATTTTAGCAGTTAATTGGACAAACGTTACTATCGTAACATTGTTTGGGATAGGAATGGTTTTCTTCATTCTTTGTGTATTGATTCTTATTCTTAGTCTTTTTAGTGTTGTAATGACTGCAAGTACTAATAAGAAAAAGGTAAAGAAAGAAGTTGCAGCACAAGTTGAAGAAACTCCTATTTGCGAATCTTCCGCTTCTGAAAGCGAAAAAGCAGCTATTGCAATGGCTCTTCATTTGTATTTTGCTGAAGTTCACGATACTGAAAGTTATTGTTTGACCATTCGTCAAAATCCTAACTCTGCGTGGAACTCAAAAATTTATGGTATGAATAATTTAAACAAATAAGAAATGAAAAATTTTAAATTTAAAATAGATGGCGTTGATTATGAAGTTTCTGTAAACGAGTTAGAAGGAAATAACGCCGAAGTTGTTGTTAATGGAAAATCATTCAACGTAGAACTTGACAACGAACAACCTACAGCATCAGCTCCAGTAGCACGCGTTGCTCAATCGGCAGCAGCTCCTGCAGGTAAAAAAGTTGCAGCAAACATCAAAGCACCACTTCCTGGTAGCATTATCAAAGTTTTGGTAAGCAATGGTCAAAGTGTAAAACGTGGCGATGTGTTGCTTACTATGGAATCAATGAAAATGGAAAACAACGTGTGTGCAGAATCTGACGGAACAATCAAAAACGTACTTGTTAAACAAGGACAAAATGTTATGCAAGACGATGTTCTTATCGAATTCGAAGGCACTATAGTAGAAGCCGCAGCTCCTGCTCCTGCTCCAAAACCACAAGCAAAACCTGCAGCACCAAAAGCAGCTCCTGCTCCAGCAGCTGCTCCAAAACCAGCAGGCGGTGCAAGTGCAGTAAAAGCTCCACTTCCTGGTAGCATTATCAAAGTTTTGGTAAGCGAGGGTCAAAGCATCAAACGTGGCGATGTGTTGCTTACTATGGAATCAATGAAAATGGAAAACAACATTATGGCAGAAAAAGATGGTGTTGTTGGTAAAATCTACGTACAAGCAGGAAAATCTGTTATGCAAGACGATGTTTTGTTGGATTTAGCTTAATTTAAAACCCTAAAAACGATGAAACGATTTATTAAAATTCTTTGCTTAACATTTGCACTTGCTCTACCTACAAATCAGTTGTGGGCCGCAGAGCAACAAAGTGCAACTGCCAACGAAAAAGAAGACATTGTGATGTCTGAGGAAATTATCAACGTTGGTGAGACTTTAACTGATTTTGCCGAAAGTTCTGGTATTGGCAAAATGCTGAATACTGAAAACGAAGGTGATTGGCGAAACATTGTGATGATTGCCATTGCTTGCTTGTTGCTTTATTTGGCTATTGTAAAACAATTCGAACCATTGCTTTTATTGCCTATTGCATTTGGTATGTTGCTTTCAAACATTCCGGGAGCAAACATGTTCCACGAAAGTTTGTTCGCTGGCGGACACGTACATTGGGGCGACTTTTATGCAAATGCAGGATTACTCGACTACCTTTATTTAGGTGTTAAACTTGGTATTTATCCTTGTTTGATATTTATCGGTATCGGAGCAATGACCGACTTCGGACCACTTATTGCAAACCCAAAAAGTTTGCTTCTTGGTGCAGCTGCTCAATTAGGTATTTTCATCACATTTATTGGAGCTTTGGCATTAGGATTTACAGGACCTGAAGCAGGTTCTATCGGTATCATTGGTGGTGCCGATGGTCCAACAGCCATTTTCTTGACTTCGAAATTGGCTCCTCATTTGTTAGGTCCTATTGCAGTTGCAGCTTACTCTTATATGGCATTAGTTCCTGTCATCCAACCTCCTATTATGAAGGCTTTGACAACAGAGAAAGAACGTCTTATAAAAATGTCGCAACTACGTAGCGTTACAAAAACCGAAAAAATCATTTTCCCTATAATGATTACAATTTTAGTGGCTCTTATCTTGCCAGATGCTGCTGCTCTTATCGGTTGTTTGATGTTTGGTAACCTATTGAAAGAGTGTGGTGTTACAGAACGCTTAAGCAAAACAGTTCAAAACGAGTTAATGAACATCGTTACTGTATTCCTTGGAATCACAGTTGGTGCAACTGCCACTGCAAGCACATTCCTTGCATTAGGAACTATAAAAATTATTGTTCTTGGAGTTATTGCATTCGGTTTTGGCTCTGCTGGTGGTGTTTTGCTAGCAAAATTCATGAACCTATTCTTGAAAGAAAAAATCAATCCATTGATTGGTTCAGCAGGTGTTTCTGCTGTACCTATGGCGGCTCGTGTTTCTCAACAAGTTGGTCAAGAAGCTGACCCAGGGAACTTCCTTTTGATGCATGCTATGGGTCCAAACGTTGCTGGTGTAATCGGTTCGGCTGTTGCTGCCGGTATTCTACTTTCAATGTTGGGATAAGAACTTTTAGAACTTCATTTATTAACAACTCTTTTGTCTGTAGACAAAGGAGTTGTTTTTTTATACTAAAAAGCAAAATGTTTTCTAGTTTTTGGTGTTCGCTTATAAATCATAACTTTTCACTATTTTTGTAACATTTGAAAAAAGTTAAAATCTTATGAAGAAAATCATCCTTTTTCTCTCCGTAAACATCATCGCTATTTCGGCAGTATTTTCTCAACAATCTCAAATAGAAGCAGGAGATAACAACTTATACTTAGCAGGAAAAGAACTTTATGCACAACGTAAATATGCAGCATCGATCAGCTGTTTTGAAAAGTTTTTACAAGAAGCCGACAGCGACGAAAAAGGCATAATACAAGACGCAGAATACTTTGTAGCCATCAACTCTTATGCTCTAAAACAAAATCGCGCTCAATTACTGTTAGAAGATTACATCAAAAGAAATCCAAACTCACCTTATAGAAGTAGAGTTTGCTTTATGCTAGGACGAATTCGTTATGAAAACGAAAAATACAAACAAGCTCTCACATGGTACGAAGAGGTAAAAGAAAAAGATTTAATTGAACAAGAACGTATAGAATACTTATACACTAGAGCATATTCTCTTCTAGAAATGAAGAAATATGCTGAAGCAAAGAAGATTTTTGGAACTTTAAGTAACGAAAAGAATGAATATACAAACGTTGCCATTTACTACAATGCTTATATTGACTATTTGCAAAAAAACAACAAAAATGCACTTGCAGGTTTCTTAAAAATAGAAGAAACAGAAGAATACAAAGACATTGTTCCCTATTATATTGTACAAATATACTATGAAGAAAAAGAGTATAAAAAATCGCTAGAACACGGAAGAAAAATGCTTGAGCGCAACCCCAACAACAAGAACAACTCTGAAGTTTACCGTATAATGGGCGAGTGTGCTTATCGAGAAAAAGTTTTTAATGAAGCTATTACCTACTTTGGAAAGTATGAAAAAATTGCCAAGAAACTACAAAGGAATAGTGCCTACATGTATGGGATGTCTTTCTTTCAAGAAAAAGATTATACCAATGCCATCAAATACCTTACTAAAGCAACAACTACAGAAGACTCAATTGCTCAAAACGCTTATTTACACTTGGGGCATTGCTATTTGTTGAATAATGATAAAAACAATGCACGAATGGCATTTGAATCGGCATCAAAAACCGAATTTTCTAAACAAATTCAGGAAGAATCGCTGTACAATTATGCACTCTCATCATACGAAACAAATGCTGCTTTTGGAGAATCGCTCTCTGCTCTTGAAAGTTTTATTGAAACTTTTCCAAACTCAAAATACTTGAACAATGTTTACGACCATATTGTCTCCATTTTTTTGAGCAGTAAAAATTATTCTTCGGCATATCAATCTATCTCAAAAATGAAAACCCTCACTCCGAAAATGAAAGAGGTAAAAGAATATGTCCTATTCCAACTCGGGACTCAAGCATTTGCCAAAGCAGATTATAAAAATGCAGAAAAAATGTTTTCTGAATCAATTGCAGAAAATACGGATAAATCATTCTCGGCTCAAGCATATTTGTGGCGCGGAGAAAGTAATTATCGTTTACAAAACTACCAAACAGCAAGAGAGGATTTTCAGACTTTTTTGAATAAACCACAAAAAAAATCAACCGAAAATCTCATAAATACTTACTATGGTATTGGTTATACTTATTTCTCAGAAAAAAAATATAGTAATGCCACATCGTGGTTCCTAAAGTGCGTTCAGCAACTACAAGACGCTACATCAAACGTCAAGTTAGATGCTCTTAATCGCTTGGGCGACTGCTATTTTTACGAACGCAATTTTGCTTCTGCTCAAAAATATTACAACCAAGTAATCAGCACAAAGGCAAAAGGAGCTGACTACGCAACATTTCAAAATGCGTTTATTTTAGGACTACAAAAACGCTATAATGAGAAAATCGATGTTCTTGAAAACCTCTTGAAAACAATGCCAAACTCCGAATACAAAGGGAATGCCTTGTATGAAATCGGACGTTCATACGTGATGTTGGAAAGAAATAACGATGCAATAAACACCTACCAAGAAGTTGTTGAAAAATATCCAAAAAATACGTTGGCTCGCAAAGCATCACTTGAAATTGGTATGCTCTACTTCAACATTGGAGAAACAGAAAAAGCTAAACAAGCATATAAGCAAGTAATAGCAAAATACAAAGGTAGTGACGAGGCGCGTTCCGCTTTTGAAAGTCTAGAAGCATTGCACGTTGAAACAAACGATGTGCCTGCATTTTTAGAATATTGCAAAACCCTTGGAAAAAGTTATGCTACTTCAGTCTCTAACGACAAAGGCGACTCAT
>JAGCIZ010000276.1 GCA_017648235.1 Paludibacteraceae bacterium | reverse complement strand
GTTGCAATTCTTTTGTTTCCAAAATTCTCATGCGATTTTTTTCATCGATGTAAGTAACAACTACTTCGGTTCCAATTCCGTTGTCATCAAGATTTTTAACATCAAGAACTACGTCAATGTTGTAAGATTTTCCAACTTCAACAGTTTGCAAATCTTGATTGCCAATTTTAACTGATTCAACTGAAATGTTATCCCAGTTTTCTGCAATTTTTTGTTTCCATGCAGCGATCTCTTTTGCTTTAGCAAAGTTATTTGCTTTTAGCAATGCAGCGCGTTTCGATTCTGGAGTATAGAATTTTTCGATATAGTCATCAAGCATTCGTTTAGTTGTGAATCGAGGTGCGATTTCTGCGATTGATTTTTTGATGCATTGAATCCATTCAGGAGAGAATCCTTTTTCGTTTTTAGCAAAATACATTGGAATGATTTCTGATTCCAATAGGTTGTAGATGGTTGCAGCGTCCAAAAGGTCTTGTTGGCCTTGATCATCGAATGTGCGTTTTTCAGTCAACGCCCAACCAGCGCCTTTTACATAACCTTCTAACCACCATCCGTCAAGAACAGAGAAGTTGAGAACACCGTTCATTTCTGCTTTTTGACCAGAAGTTCCTGATGCTTCAAGTGGACGAGTTGGGTTGTTTAACCAAATATCAACACCAGAAATTAAACGTTTTGCTAAACGCATGTCGTAGTTTTCAAGGAAGATAACTTTTCCAAGGAATTGAGGCATACGAGAGATTTCAATAATGCGTTTAATCAAACCTTGACCTCCACCATCAGCTGGGTGAGCTTTTCCTGTGAAGATGAATTGTACAGGATGTTCAGGGTCATTTACAATTTTTGACAAACGATCCAAATCCATAAACAATAGATGAGCACGTTTGTAAGTAGCGAAACGACGTCCAAAACCAATTATCAACGCATTTGGATTGATGTTTTCAAGAATTGAAACGATTTTTCCTGGATCGCGTTGTGTAGTTAACCAGTTTTCTTTGAATTGTGTTTTGATGTATTCGATTAAGCGATTTTTTAATCCTGTGCGAGTTTTCCAAATCTTTTCATCAGATACGTTGTAGATTTTTCTCCATATATCCACATTTGATTGGTCTGCATAGAATTCTTTTCCAAATACTTCTTCGTAAACTGATTTCCATTCAGAAGCAGCCCATGTTGGCATGTGAACACCATTTGTTACATAGTTTACATGAAGTTCTTCTGGGAAATATCCTTTCCAAATAGGCGAGAACATTTCTTGTGAAACTTTTCCGTGTAGCCAGCTTACACCGTTTACTTCTTGAGATGTGTTGCAAGCAAATACACTCATGCAGAATTTTTCAGATAAGTTTTCTGGGTTTTCACGTCCCATTGTGATGAATTCTTCCCAAGAAAGACGCATCTTTTCTGGGTAGCCGCCCATGTAGTAACGGAAAAGTCCTTCTTCAAAATAGTCGTGTCCAGCAGGTACTGGAGTGTGAACTGTGTATAGTGATGAAGCACGAACAACTTCCAAAGCTTCGTTGAATGAAAGACCTTTTGCAACATAGTCAACCAAACGTTGAACGTTGATAAGAGCAGCGTGTCCTTCGTTGCAGTGATATACATCTTTTTCAATGCCTAAAGCTTTAAGAGTAAGCATACCTCCAATGCCAAGCATAATTTCTTGTTTCAATCGGTGCTCGTTGTCACCACCATAAAGTTGATGTGTGATAGATTTGTCAGCATCAGAGTTTGAATTGATGTTAGTGTCAAGCAAATAAAGTGCGATACGACCAACTTGAACTTTCCAAACTTGTGCATAAATAGTACGTTCTGGATAAGGAACTGCAATAAGAAGTGGAGCTCCATCTTCTTTTTTTACCAATGAAATTGGCAAAGTGTTGAATTTTTGAGGTTCGTAAATTGCTAATTGTTGACCATCAATGCTCAATGATTGTTTGAAATATCCAAATTCATACAAGAATCCGATAGCAGTCATGTTTACATTGCAATCACTAGCTTCTTTCAAGTAATCACCAGCCAAAACTCCTAAACCTCCAGAATAAATTTTAAGGATATTAGTCAATCCGTATTCCATGCTGAAATAAGCTACAGATGGAATGTCTGTGCGAGTTTCTACATCGATGTATTTTTGGAATTCGCTGTAAACAGCATTCATTTTTTTGATGTAGTTTTCGTCTTTTGCAAGTTCTTGAAAACGTTCGTAACTTGTTTTTTCAAACGTAGCCAATGGATTATTAGCTGTCTCGCTCCAAACTTCTGGGTCAATCTCTTTGAAAAGCATTTTTGCGTCATGATTCCATACCCACCAAAGGTTGTTTGCTAGCTTTTCTAGTTTTTCTAACTCTTGGGGAACTCCCAATTTTACATTAAAATCATTCCAACAAGGTTGGTTAGATTTGCTTACTTTTATTTTCATTTTTTTCTAAGATAAATTAATTTCTATTTTGTTTATTATTTTTCAAAGCAATGGTAAATGCTTTTTCGTAATGTTTGATAAAATTTTTCCACAATGCTTTTTGTGCAATTTTTGTGGCTTTTTGTCTGATTTTTTCAACTTCCTTGTCGGTTTTTTCGGCAAATAGAAGTACCATTTTTGCAATGGATTCAACCACTTCGCAATAGTTCTCGTCAGTGCGATGAACAATGCCTACTCCAGAAGTGATGTTTTTTGGCTCTTTTGATACCCATTGTCCAAAACCCGATAGGTCTGTTGTAATAGTTGGAATTCCAAAAGCAACACTTTCAAGTGGAGTGTACCCCCATGGTTCGTAGTAAGATGGGAAAATTGTCATGTCAAAACCAATGAGAATGTCGTAGTAAGTTTTGTTGAAAATGCCGTCATTCTTTTCTAAATAAGAAGGAATAAAAATAATTTTTAAGTTATCCTCTTTTTTGTTCGAAAACTGATGCCATTTTATTGAATTCAAGATTTTGTCTTGATTTTCATAATGTAAACGATGTGTTGCGTAAATTTGTCCTTCGTTTTGTGCATCTTTTTGTTTTGAAGCGAAACGATATTCGGAAGTATATGCTGGAATAGCCAAGAAAGCAACGATTTCTTTCTTTGTGTTACTTTTTGCTATCAAATCCATTGAATCGATAAATACATCAATCCCTTTGTTTTTGTATTCGTATCTACCAGATGTTCCAACAAAAAGTACGTTGTCATCTAATTTATATCCTAAAACTTTTTCCGCAATGCTTTTAAGTGCTTTTCTAGCTTCTGTCCTTTTTTTGTCAAAGTTTTCTGTTGGAACAAAATCGTCTTCAAAACCATTTGGAGTTACAACGTCAGGTTGTTTGTCGAGTAGTTGTTTGCACTCGCTTGCCGTAATGTCGCTCACCGTGGTGAAGCAGTCACAAAGGTGTGCGGCACATTTTTCAACCGAATGTTTGGCCTCCATATTTAACTCAGCAGCCATTTGGTCTCCGTTGTAAGCAAAGAATTGATCGTAAAGAGGTTTGTTGTTCCCTGCTATCGAACGTCCAATCGACGTAGCATGTGTAGTAAAAATAGTTGCTACATTTGGAGCATATTTTTTAAGGAATAATGCACCAAAAGCAGTCATCCATTCGTTGAATAACGCAATAATGTTTTTATCGCTGATTTTTTGATAATCAATGAAATGCTTTATGATGCATCCGCAAGCATAACCAAACATACTAGACTCATCATAATCGCCGTAAGCGTGTAAAGAGTCAACTCCAAATGCTTGCCAAAAGTCGCTGTAGATATCGTTCTTTTTTGCATAAAGCACGTCAAAATTGATAAGAATAGCTAAAGGTTTTCCAGGAATATCCCATCTGCCCACGCGAACTTTAAGTTGTGTGTCTTCTTCTACTTGCTTTGCCCAAAGATTAAGACTTTTGTCTTTTGTTGGCAAAAAGTATGGAGATTCAGTTTTTGTCCAAACGTCAGGACCTAGAAAAATTAAATTGTTTTGTCCGTAGCTATCAATAAGTGTTTTAGCTTTTGTGGAAAGTACGGTGTAGATGCCTCCTACTCGGTTGCAAACTTCCCAACTTGCCTCAAAAATATAGTCAGGTTTTATTGTTTTCATTCAAAAAAAGTGGTCAAAAAATTAAACCGCAAAAGTACAAAAAAGTTCTTATAAAAAGAATAAGATATTTTTCAAAAAAATAGGAACTAATAAATAATGTTAAAAGATGCCTAAAGGAGAGGTTTGATCATAAGTTTTACTCAAAGAATTCCATTTTCTTCTCCATCGGACATGATAAAGGACAGCAGCCATACAAAGCGAAATGCTAAATGCAACCCAAATGCCAGAAGCTCCCATTTGTAGAGGAAATGCAAGCAAATATCCTAAGGGCAGATTGATAACGATGTAAGTTATAAAGGCGTAGATAACGGGAATTCTTACGTCTGTTAATCCTCGGAGAATCCCTATCCCAATACATTGAATACCATCAAAAATTTGAAAAAT
>JAGCIZ010000275.1 GCA_017648235.1 Paludibacteraceae bacterium | reverse complement strand
GGAATGATGCCGAGTTGTTCGTAACCAACGTTTTTTATTAAAATTTCTGACTTGGTCATTGCAGCAAGCCCAATGAAGCTTCCTACTTCAATCATGTCGGGCAACATCCGATGCGAACATCCGTTCAGTTCCTCCACTCCCTCTATGGTGAGTAGGTTGGAACCCACTCCCGAGATTTTTGCGCCCATCTTGTTCAGCATCGTGCAGAGCTGATAGAGATAGGGTTCGCAAGCGGCGTTGAAAATGGTGGTTTTACCTTCGGCCATCACAGCAGCCATCACGATGTTGGCCGTTCCGGTAACCGAAGCTTCGTCGAGTAGCATATAGGTTCCTTTCAGTTCTTTGGCTTTTACTTCATATCCACGCAAATCGGTATTGTAAGCGACTTCGGCTCCTAATTTTTGGAAACCGATGTAGTGTGTATCCAAACGTCGGCGCCCGATTTTGTCGCCACCCGGCTGTGGAACTAGGGCGTAGCCGAGGCGTGCCAAGAGTGGACCAACAAGCATAATGGAACCTCTCAACTCAGTAGCTTTTTTTACAAACTCGGCTGTGTGTAGTGCATCAACATTGATGTTTTCGGCACGGAAAATATAAACGTCGGCCGACTCTTTGGTGATGCGCACGCCTAAGAAACCCAGCAACTCGATGAGCTTGTTCACGTCTCTGATGTTGGGAACGTTTTCTACTCTAACTTCTTCTTTGGTGAGCAGTACCGCGCAGAGTATCTGCAACGCTTCGTTTTTTGAACCCTGAGGAATAAGTTCTCCACTCAATCGGTTCCCGCCAATAATTTCAAATGATGCCATAAAAAAAACGATATTATCTTTTTGTTTAATACAACTACAAAGATAGTATTTTGATTTCTATTTTTTGGACGAAACTTTTGCCAAAAAAGCGCCAGAAGTTTGGTTTTTTGTGCCTATTGCCGTTTTTTCTTACCTTTGCCTTGGTGTCTTAAATTTTCAAGCAATTAAGAAAGATGATGAGAACAATTTTTTTAAGTGTGGTTTTAGTGCTCGGTCAGATGCTTTTGGCTTCTTCGCAGGTGGAGTGGCAGAGTCAATATTCGTTGGGCAAAGGAAAGATTGAACCTCATACTTACATTTTTCCCTACGATAGTAAAGAATCTGTTACAAAGTGCGATTTTGATAAGTCGCAGTTCTACATCAGTCTTGATGGTAGTTGGAGATTTCACTGGGTGCGCAACCCCGATACTCGCCCAAAGGAGTTTTATAAACCAGAATATTCAGTTGCTTCTTGGAACGTTGTTACCGTGCCGGGCAACTGGGAACGCCAAGGTTATGGAGTGCCTATTTATGTGAATCAGGATTATGAGTTTGCTCACAAAGTGTTCGATGGCGAAAAAAATCCTCCTTTTGTGCCTTATGCTTCCAATGAGGTGGGTAGTTATCGGCGTGATTTTGAGATTCCTGAAAATTGGGACGGAAGGAGAATAGTTTTGGCATTTGACGGGGTGATATCTTTTTTCTACGTTTGGGTAAATGGCGAATTGCTTGGTTATAGTCAGGATTCTAAAACTACTGCCGAATGGGATATTACGGACAAAGTAAAGGTGGGGAAAAATACCGTTGCGGTGGAGGTTTATCGTTGGAGCTCGGCATCGTATTTGGAGTGTCAGGATTTTTGGCGTTTGAGCGGAATTGAGCGTAGCGTTTATCTCTACAGCACGCCTAAGGGTTACATTGCTGATTATACAGTAAACACGTCTCTTGATAAAGAAACTTATCAGAATGGTGTATTTGGACTTAAGGTGAAGTTGCAAGGAAAGGTGCAGAAAAACACGTCTCTACGTTATGCGCTTCTTGATAAAAATGGAAATGATGTTGTGGTAGGGAGCAAGATAGTACCATCATTACTCGAAAATTTTGAAGCTATTTTTCCTGAAACTATTCTGGAAAACAT
>JAGCIZ010000274.1 GCA_017648235.1 Paludibacteraceae bacterium | reverse complement strand
GCGGCCGAAGAGCAGATGAAAAAAGTCCGCTCGCTCAAGTATTGGATAAATGGCTATGCCGAGGTGGCTTCGGCTACTGAAGAGGCAGCATTGGCCTATGACTTTTACAAAGAAGAAGCAGCTACCGAGCAAGAGGTAGATGCGGCCTACGAAAAAGCCATCGCCCTCATCGAAGAACTGGAGCTTCGCAATATGCTCCGTAAGGAAGAGGACAAAATGGGCGCGGTGATAAAAATAGTGGCAGGAGCAGGCGGAACGGAGGCGCAGGACTGGGCAGAGATGCTCATGCGTATGTATATGCGTTATTGCGAAAAACAAGGTTATAAAGTAGAAATATCGAACATACTCGATGGTGACGAAGCAGGTATCAAGTCGGTAACTTTCCAAGTGCAAGGCGATTATGCTTACGGCTTTTTGAAAAGTGAAAATGGAGTTCATCGCCTCGTGCGTGTGTCGCCCTACAATGCTCAAGGCAAGCGAATGACATCGTTTTCGTCAGTGTTTGTAACACCGTTGGTAGACGATACCATTGAGATAGAAATCGTACAAGCTAACATTTCGTGGGATACGTTCCGTTCGTCGGGAGCTGGAGGTCAGAACGTAAACAAAGTGGAGTCGGGCGTGCGTTTGCACTATACGTTCCGCAATCCGGTGACCGAGCAAATGGACGAAATTGTGATTGAAAATACTGAAAGTCGCGACCAACCTAAAAACAAAGAAAATGCCTTACGATTACTTCGCTCGCGATTGTATGAATTGGAACTCGAGAAACGTAATGCCGAAACTGCAAAAATCGAAGCTGGTAAAAAGAAAATAGAGTGGGGATCGCAAATTCGTTCGTACGTGTTCGACGATCGTCGTGTGAAAGACCATCGCACCGACCATCAAACTTCCAACGTGGCGGCAGTGATGGATGGAGACATCGATGGATTTATCAAAGCATATTTAATGGAATTTGGTGGAGAGGAATAAAGAAAACTTTCCACGTTTGTATTTTGTTTATAAAAAAAAGAGAAAAAATGTTTTCAGGAATAGTAGAATCAGCAGCAATTGTAACTCGTTTGGAGAAGGATAAAGACAATTTGCACATTACGCTTAAATGCGAATTTACCAATGAGTTGAAAATAGACCAAAGTGGGGCTCACAATGGTGTTTGTCTAACGGTTGTGAATATCGAAGGCGAAGAATTTACCGTAACGGAGATAAAAGAAACCCTCGACAAATCGAACCTAGGTTTGCTAAACATTGGTAGCAAGGTGAATATCGAACGCAGCATGAAGATTGATGGACGTTTGGACGGACATATCGTGCAGGGTCATGTCGACCAAACTGCTGTATGTCAGTCGGTGGTGGAAAACAACGGAAGTTGGTACTATACATTCCGTTACGAAATAGACGAGATGCAAAAACGCAAAGGTTACACCACAGTAGAAAAAGGCTCGGTTACGGTAAATGGTGTGAGTTTGACAGTGTGCGACTCGAAAGACAATGAATTTTCGGTTGCAATTATTCCTTATACCTACGAGCATACCAATTTTCACAAAATAGAAAAAGGTACAGTGGTAAATCTGGAATTTGACATCATAGGCAAATACCTTTGCAAATTGATGAACATTGCTTAAAGAAAAGGAATGCACCGAGAGTCGGTTAAAATCTTGTTAGTGTTGTGCAGCATTGTGTTTGTACAACATTTTTCATTTGCTCAAACTTCATTAAATAAACCAAATTTGGGTGAGCCAAGTAAAATTGCTCCTTTCTATTTTGGTCCAAACGCATTTCCTGTTCCCGACATGTTGGATGGGGAGGTTTCCGGAGAGTTGTTGGTTGAATTAGGTGGCGATTATTATGTTGGGTTTGCTAAGGATTGGACGGCCGATGTTTTTGCAAAATTATCGGTCCCACTTTTTACGGAAAGAGCAAGACTCACAGTTTGGATGCCTTTTGTGGAATTTTATGGATATACGGCAGAGAGAAAACGTCAATGTCGATTGAGTGATTCTATTCCGTCAAAGGGTCATGATTCTGGAGATGTTTACGTTGCAACTGAAATTTATTTGCTTAAAGAGAAAACTCTTTGTCCAGCATTAGCAATTAGAGCAGCTTTGAAAGCAGCATCGTCCGACAAGGGTTTTTACAATGCTAGGAACTATGACTGTCCGGGTTATTTCTTTGATGCAACACTTGCTAAATCAATTAAGTTCAAAAATAATTTTTTTGAAGAATTGAGGTTTGTGGGTAGTACGGGTTTTCTTTGTTGGCAAACCGACAATGGACGTCAGAACGATGCTGTGATGTATGGTTTGCGGGTAAAGTTGCAAATGAAGTATCTAACTATTCAGGAAACGTGGAGTGGATATGTGGGTTGGGAAAAAGATGGCGACAGACCCATGACACTGAAAACCAATGTGGCAGGTCGTATTGGAAATTTTGAACCATTTTTCTCTTATCAATATGGATTAAAGGATTATCCTTTTCATCAGTTCCGTTTAGGACTGACTTATAAAATAGATGTGCTAAATAGAGCAAAAAAGAAAAATAAGGGTCAGTAATTAGAAACTTTTAGTTTGCTTTCTTTTTCTTTGAAAAAATAATAAGCTCTAAAAATCCATACGATAATGAGTGACATTATCCATCGAGAGAACAAAACAATCCACCACACAGCACCAACGGTTACTACGATGCTTAAGTCCTCAATGTTGCTATGAGAGACTCCAATGTGTGCGTTTAGTAGGTCTATGTCTCTTTTTGTAAGGTTGCTTTTTTGCGCTTCTTCAACCATAATAGAAGCACCATAAGAAAGTCCAACAATGTTGGCAATTATCCACAAGAAAGAGTTACCTTTTGAAAGTCCAAAAATATTCATTAGTGGGCGTGCTGCATTTGATATGTATTTCAAAATGCCAAATTCTCGCAATACGCCATGTAAGATGTTGAGCGAGAGAATAATTGTTACCATTTTTCCCATAAGCATAGAAATCATTTTTAGCCAAT
>JAGCIZ010000027.1 GCA_017648235.1 Paludibacteraceae bacterium | reverse complement strand
GCTCAAAGAAAGCATTAGCAAATACACTCAATTTTTGAAAGCTATCGACTGCCAAGAATCTGCAGAAGAAGCAATAAGTGAAACAAATGACGTAGAGGAGGAATAAAAAATGAATGCAAAATTAAAAGATATATTTTTAGGTCCTTTGAACTCAAACAACCCTGTTGTAGTTCAAGTGTTGGGTATCTGTTCGGCTTTGGCTGTAACGGTAGAACTTAAGCCAGCTTTGGTAATGGGACTTTCTGTTACTATTATCGTGGCTTTTGCAAACGTAATTATTTCGCTTATTCGCAACACTATTCCAAACAGCGTTCGTATTATCGTTCAGTTGGTTGTGGTGGCTGCGGTGGTAACTGTGGTGAGTGAAGTGCTAAAAGCTTTTGCTTATGACGTGAGTGTACAACTTTCGGTATACATCGGTCTAATTATTACCAACTGTATCCTTATGGGACGCCTCGAAGCTTTTGCAATGAGCAACAAACCTTGGGATTCGTTCCTCGACGGATTGGGCAATGGTTTTGGTTATGCATGGATTTTGGTTGTTGTAGCATTCTTCCGCGAATTGCTAGGTAGTGGAAAACTTCTTGGATTCCAAGTTATTCCAGAAAGTTTCTACGAAGCAGGTTATGCCAACAACGGATTGATGATGATGCCTTCTATGGCACTTATTTTAGTGGCTTGCATTATTTGGGTACATCGTTCTATCAAGAAAGATCTACAAGAGAAATAATAGTATTAACTAATTTGAACACATAAAATAAATAAATATGGAACACGCTTTAAGTTTATTTGTACGTTCGATTTTTGCCGATAATATGATTTTTGCATTCTTCCTTGGAATGTGTTCTTACTTGGCAGTATCGAAAAATGTGAAAACTTCGCTTGGACTTGGTGTTGCAGTTACTTTTGTATTGCTCATCACGCTTCCGGTGAACTATCTGCTTGAAACCAAAGTGTTGAGCAAAGGTGCATTGGCTTGGTTAGACGAAAGCTTTGCAACGCTCGATTTAAGTTATTTGAGTTTTATTCTTTTCATTGCTGTTATTGCTGCAATTGTGCAATTGGTGGAAATGGTGGTTGAAAAATTCTCTCCATCGCTTTACGCGTCGTTGGGTATTTTCTTGCCTCTTATTGCTGTAAACTGTGCTATCATGGGTGGTGCTTTGTTTATGCAACAACGTGTAGGTTTGCCAGCTAGCGATCCTAAAGCTCTTACCTCGATGCTCGATGTTGTGGCTTATGCTTTGGGTTCGGGTATTGGTTGGTTACTTGCTATTGTTGGTTTGGCAGCTATCCGCGAAAAAATGCAATATAGCAACGTGCCTGCTCCACTTCGTGGTCTAGGTATTACGTTTATCATTGTAGGTCTAATGGCAATGGCTTTCCTTTGCTTTTCTGGTTTAGATATTTAAAAAATTTTCGATATGATATTAGCAATTGAAATGACAGCAATATTGACCAGTTTGGTCATATTCCTTTTGGTGATTATTCTTTTGGTGATTGTTTTGCTTATTGCCAAACGCTACCTAGTGGCTTCGGGCGATGTAAAAATCACTATGAACGGCGAAAAAGAGATTACGCTTCCAGCAGGAGGTTCACTTCTTAACTCTATGGCAAACGCAGGTGTTTTTCTTCCATCGGCTTGTGGTGGTAAAGGTTCTTGCGGACAATGTAAATGCCAAGTTGAAGAGGGCGGTGGCGAAATTCTTCCTACCGAGGCCGTACACTTCACTCGCAAACAAGTGAAAGAAAATTGGCGTCTTGGTTGCCAAGTAAAGGTAAAAGGCGACATGAGCATTCGTGTAGACGAAAGCGTACTTGGCGTAAAAGAATGGGAATGCGAGGTTATTGGCAACCGCAACGTGGCTTCGTTCATCAAAGAATTCAAGGTGAAACTTCCTGCTGGCGAACACATGGACTTTATTCCTTGTTCGTATGCGCAAATCAAAATCCCTGCTTTCGAATTGAGTTACAACGATTTTGACCGCGATTTGATTGGCGAACTTTATGTGCCAACATGGGAGAAATTCGGCATGTTTGATCTCAAGTGTGTGAACACCGAGCCAACCATTCGTGCGTACTCTATGGCCAACTATCCTGACGAAGGC
>JAGCIZ010000273.1 GCA_017648235.1 Paludibacteraceae bacterium | reverse complement strand
GTTTCGTATGCAATAGGAGTGGCTGAACCTGTGAGTATATATGTTAATACTTATGGTAAATCTAAACTGTCAATATCTGATGGTGAAATAGCTAAAAAAGTAGCTCAAATTTTTGATCTTCGCCCAAAGGCAATTGAAAAACGATTAAAATTGCGTTATCCTATTTATGCAGAAACTGCATCTTACGGTCATCTTGGAAGAAATCCTGAAGTGAAGGTTAAAACATTTAATTCTAAGTTTAGTGGAACTAAAACGATGGAAGTAGAACTTTTTACTTGGGAAAAACTAGATTATGTAGACGCTATAAAACAATCATTTGGAATATAAAATAAGTTTGGTATAATGAATAATTGGTTTGAATGCAAAGTTTCGTTCGATAAAATGGGCGAAGATGGTTTAATAAAAAAAGTAACAGAACCTTATTTGGTTGATGCGCTTTCTTTTACAGAAGCGGAAGAACGTATTACAAGAGAGATTAGACCTTTTGTTTCGGGGGAGTTTGTTGTGGCAAATATAAAACGTGCTAAGATTGCAGAACTTTTTTCGAATGAGATGGGTGATAAATGGTATCGTTGTAAGGTTAATTTTATCTCTTTTGATGAAAAAAAACAAGTTGAAAAGCGAACTGCTCAAAATATGTTAGTTCAAGCATCTGATTTAAAAACGGCATTGGAGAATTTGTTGGCGGGAATGAAAGGAACAATGGCGGATTATGAAATAGCATCTATAACAGAAACTGCTATTATGGATGTGTATTCTTTTTCGGTAGAACAATAAAAAAAATAAATACATACAATGAATATTGTAGAACGCTTTTTGAAGTACGTTTCGTTTACAACAACTTCTGACGATAAAACGGAAATGACGCCGAGTACTCCTGGTCAAATGATTTTTGCACAATCATTGGTAAATGAACTTAAAGGTGTTGGTTTGGAAGAGGTTGAAGTGGATGAGAATGGATATGTTATGGCTACATTGCCATCAAATTGTACGGAGAAATTGCCAACTATAGGTTTTATTGCTCATTTGGATACTAGCCCGGATATGAGTGGCAGACATGTAAAACCTCGCATTGTACAAAATTATGATGGGGAGGACATCCTGCTAAATGAGAAAGAAGGAATTGTTTTGAAAGCCAAAGATTTTCCTGAAATTGTTCAATATAAAGGTCAAGATATTATTGTTTCGAACGGGAAAACTTTGTTGGGTGCTGATGATAAAGCAGGAATAGCAGAAATAGTTACAGCTATGGAGTATCTTGTTCTTCATCCAGAGGAAAAGTATGGAAAAATCCGAATCGCTTTTACCCCAGATGAAGAAATTGGTCAAGGAGCAGATTATTTTGATGTGCAAAAATTTGGTGCAGATTGGGCATATACTGTTGATGGTGGAGAGATTGGCGAACTAGAGTATGAGAACTTTAATGCCGCATTGGCAAAAGTTTCTTTTTTTGGCAGAAATGTGCATCCAGGATATGCTAAGCATAAAATGCTCAACTCAATTCGTATTGCGCATCAATTTACATCAATGCTTCCGCGTCATGAAACGCCTGAACATACAGAAGGTTATGAAGGTTTTTATCATTTGGTTAATATTGAAGGAAGTGTAGAAAAAACAACGATGCATTACATTATTCGTGATCATGATAGAGATCGATTTGAGCGGAGAAAAAAAGAACTTCAACATCTTGTAAATAAAATTGTCGCAGAATTTGGCGAAAATTCTGCTAAACTTGAGATTCAGGATCAATACTACAATATGAGAGAAAAAATAGAACCAATGATGCATATTGTGGATTTGGCTTCTTGTGCAATGGAGGCGGTTGGAGTAGAACCTAAGATTCGACCAATTCGTGGAGGAACTGATGGTGCAAAATTGTCTTTTAAGGGACTTCCTTGTCCAAATATTTTTACTGGAGGTCATAATTTTCATGGTCGTTATGAGTATATTCCTGTTTCTTCTATGGAAAAAGCAATGCAAGTTATTGTAAAAATAGCAACATTGAACAAATAGTATAGGTTAATCAATGATACAAATAGAAGATACGATAGTAAGTTTTGATTTTTTTGATAAACAGTTTTGCTGTGATTTGGCTGTTTGTAAAGGAATTTGCTGTATTGAAGGTGATTCTGGAGCTCCTTTGGAGCAAGAGGAATTGATAGAACTGGAGCAAGTTTTGCCTTTTATATGGGATGATTTGCCAAAAAAATCAAAGGAAGTAATTGAAAAACAAGGTTTAGCATACGTAGATGTTGAGGGAGATTTGGTTACTTCTATCGTTGACGGGAAAGAGTGTGTTTTTGCATATACGGATGAGAAAGGTTTTTGTAAGTGTGCGATAGAGAAAGCGTGGAAAGAAGGAAAAATTTCTTTTAGAAAGCCGATTTCTTGTCATCTTTATCCTGCTCGTTTGACAAAATATGCTCGTTTTACTGCTGTTAATTTTCATTCTTGGAATATTTGTAGATGTGCAAATTTGTTAGGAAAAAAAGAAAATATTCCTGTCTATAAGTTTTTAAAAGAGGCTTTTGTTAGAAGATTTGGAGAGGAGTGGTATCTGCAATTGGAGATGGCAGCAGATGTTTATTATGCGGAAAAACGAATAAAAAAGTGATACAAAATCCTAGAAATATAAAAATTGGTGATTTTGATTATAACTTGCCTGAAGAGAGGATAGCAAAATTTCCTTTGTCTCGGCGAGATGAATCAAAATTATTGGTTTATCAAAAAGGAGAAATTTCAACAAAAATATTCCATAATATAGTGGACTATATTGCTCAAAATGAGCTTGTTGTTTTTAATAATACTAAAGTTATTCAAGCACGTTTGAATTTTAAGAAATAAACAGGGTCGAATATCGAAATTTTTTGTTTAGAACCTTATGAACCAAAAGATTATTCGCTTGTTTTTCAGCAAACAGAGAAATGTTCTTGGATTTGTATGATAGGAAACTTAAAAAAGTGGAAAACAGGATCACTGTCAAAGGAAATTTCTGTAGGAGAAAAGAAAATTATTCTTACAGCGACAAGGAAAACCATTGAAGGAGCCAATTTTTTGATTGATTTTGAGTGGAATGATTCACAAATCTCTTTTGCAGAGATATTGGATTGTTTTGGAGAGTTGCCAATACCTCCTTATTTGAATAGAACAACTCAAGAAAGCGATAAGAAAACTTATCAAACAGTTTATTCTAAAATAAAAGGTTCTGTTGCGGCGCCTACAGCTGGATTGCATTTTACTGAGGATGTATTGACTCGTTTGCGACAAAAGAATGTTGATTTGGGAGAAGTTACTCTTCATGTTGGCGCAGGAACATTTAAACCGGTTAAGAGTGAAACGATTGCAGAACATGATATGCATGTGGAACATGTTGCTGTAAGTATCTCGTTTTTGAAGCAGCTTATTGCTCATCAAGGAGAAGCGGTAGCGGTGGGGACAACTTCGGTAAGAACTCTAGAAAGTTTATACTTCATAGGTTGTAAATTGGCAGAAAATCAGTTTCTCTTGGAATCAGACTTGTCTGTTTCTCAATGGGAGCCTTATGAGAAAAAATATTCGCTATCCGTGATTGCTTCTTTGAAGGCGATTGAGAATTATATGTTGAAAAATAATTTGGAGATCATACACGTAAATACTCAAGTAATGATTGTTCCGAATTATGAATTTCGTATTGTTAAAAAATTAATAACTAATTTTCATCAGCCCAAAAGTACATTGCTTCTTCTTGTATCTGCCTTTTT
>JAGCIZ010000272.1 GCA_017648235.1 Paludibacteraceae bacterium | reverse complement strand
CATTGTTTCTGACAACGAACCACCAATTACGGTAGCATCTTGTGCGAAAACAAATACCAATCGACCATCGATTGTTCCGCTACCTACTGCAACGCCATCGCCAAGGAAAACTTTCTTTTCCATTCCGAAGTCTGTACAACGATGTGTAAGGAACATGTCAATTTCTTCAAAGCTTCCTTCGTCAAGCAACATATTGATGCGTTCGCGAGCTGTATAAGCACCTTTTGCGTGGTGTTTTTCGATAGCTTTTTCGCCACCTCCAAGCATTGCTTGGTTGCGTTTGTCAATCAGTTTTTTCAATTTTTCTTGATTTTCCATCTCTGTTTTATTTTATTTTGGTTGTTCGCATTGTTCAGTTAAAACTCCGTGAGTTGATTTTGGGTGCAAGAAACCGATGTTTAGATTTTCTGCTCCTTTGCGTGGAGTTTTGTCGATAAGTTGAATGCCGTTTTCTTCGCATTCGGTCAAAGCTGCTTGTACATCGTCTACGTTGAAAGCGATGTGATGAACGCCACCACGTGGATTTTTTTCAAGCCATTTAGCAATAGTACTTTCAGGGCAAGTTGGCTCCAAAAGTTCGATTTTTGTTTGTCCAACTTTGAAGAAAGCTGTACGTACTTTTTGGTCTGCTACTTCTTCGATTGAATAGCATTTTGTACCAAGAATTTGTTCGTAATAAGGAATTACCTCATCCAATTTACTTACGGCAATGCCGATGTGTTCAATGTAACTAGGTTGCATGATTTTAATTTAATTATTTGATTATTATGATATTAATTATTGTTAATAATTTTGAAAAAAAAATCTTACGAAGTTAGGCGTTTTATTTTGTTTGGCAATAAAAAAAGTATGAAAAATCTCTTAAGAAAAAGACTTGGATTTAATTGTTTAAAAATCAATGAAGTTGTTTGATGTCTTAAAAAATGTAAAAAATTAATAGTGAATTATTTTATTCTTTAATTTTGCCCCGAAAATTTCTAATTAAAAAAAGTATGAGAAAATTATTTATTGGAATGATGTTTTTATTTGCATCTCTTTCTGCTGTTGTGGCTCAAGATGTAGTAGGCAAATGGAAACTTGAAAATGGTTCTGCTATTGTAGAAGTGTATCGTTCGGGTGATGTGTTTAATGGAAAAATAGTATGGTTGAGAAATCCAACAGAGGCAGATGGCACCCCTGCTGTAGACAAAAATAACCCCGATAGCAAGTTGCGTTCGCGTTATCTTATTGGTCTTAATATGCTTAGTGGTTTAAAGAAGAATGGTAGTGAGTATAGTGGCGGTAATATTTATGACCCAGCCAATGGAAAAACCTATTATTGTACAATGAAGGTAGAGGGAAATACTCTTAAGGTACGCGGATCGCTCGATAAACGAGGTTTCTTGGGAAGAACGATGGATTGGTTCCGGGTGAAATAGAGTATATAGGTTTCTTTTTAATAAGAAAAAAGGCATTTAAAAACAGGATGAACTGTTAAATGCCTTTTTTTATTTTGTGTTGTTTTTTTCTGTTTTATTAGAACAAATAACCCATTTTGATGTAAAAATTGCTGAGTTTTCCGTCTTGCTTGTCAAGAGCTGCTGCCCAGTCGACAGAAAGGATGAAATTCTCGTTCATAGCAATTTTTAACCCCAATCCTGCAGACATGTGTGGGCGATACAATGTTTTTTTGTCAAAGTTGAAATAATCGTCGAGAATATCTCCGCCATCGATAATTTTCGATTTTAATTCTTCAACATTGCCAAGATTTATTCCTTGAGTTATCATACCAAAATCGAAGAATGGATTCACGCCGATGTAGAAATGTTGTTTGCCAATATCGAAATGGCAAACTTTGGCTCTCAACTCAATATTTGCAAATAAATATCCATCAGCATTTATTCGGTTTCGCATTATACCACGTAATGAGTTTCCTCCTCCAAGTCCTTCGTAAAGAACACGTTGAAGGAACAATGTTTGCAGATAAGTATTTGCGTAGAATGGCGATTTTCCGGCCAAAAGATTTTGTGTTCCTATGCGATAAGCAAAAGTTACTCGGTCTTTATAAATAGGCACATAGTGGCGGAAGTTGAAATTGAAACGTAGGTTATTGTATTCTGCTTGATTGCCAAACGCCTTGGATTTGAATGCTGCAGAATAACTCAAAAACGCATCGGTGTAAATTCCACGAGAAGGATTTGCTCGTTTGTCACGACTATCGTAGGTGAAACCGGCATGTACATAAGGATGCCAACCTCCTTTTCTTTCGTTCTCGCGAATCAGTCCCCAATCGATATATTTTTCGTACAAACTTTTTGTTTCCGGATTCATCGCTTTTTGGTGCGAAAGAGTAGGGTTGTATTCGTTTTTCCCATTGAGCATATCAATGTTGCATTCATCAAGCAAATAACCCAAAACTCCCACTCCAACATTCCATTTCCAAAATCCTGAAATATTGCCTTCAATGTCGGCTGCTACACGGATCAAGTCACGTTTATATTTGTAAAGTGCTCGAGATTGATAACTTGTGGTATCCATTTTTGTAGGATCTTTCTTCCACTTATGCCAAGTTTGATTGTAGATACTTTGATATCCATTAAAACCATAAAAATCGCACATTGCATCGGGAAGATACGATGCATCAATAGTCAAGCGATGGTTTGGGATAAGGAATTTTGAATCGTAAAAGAAGCGAAAAATTCCGCAATGTTTGGTGGTGTAGGCCGCTTCTACATAAAAGTTGTGAATGTATTCGGGATAAATACTTCCATCGCCATAGTAATAAACATTACCTAAAAGACCTCCTTGAAATCCTAAGTCTGCATCAAAAGCTACGCTAGGCAGTGCGCCAAAAGTCCAGCCTTTCTTGATTTTCTTTGCAGGAATTGTATCACTAACTAGTTTTATTGAGTCGTTTTGTAGAGAAACGGTTTCTTCTGCAAAAGCATTAAAACAAAAAAAGAGAAAAAGCAAAAAAGACAATAAAATATGTTTTTTCATTTTTTTAGAATTAACAAAAAAGGTTCAAGAAGAAACTAATTAAAGCTTTCTTGAACCAAATTTTAAAATTAAACAAATATAATTTTAGTTGTTTTCAGGACGCAACTTGCGAACAACAGCTCCTGCTTGCCACATTTCGCTTTCGCGAAGTTCTTTCAATTCTTTTTCCAAACCTTCGCGATAATCAGGTTTAGAGTTTGTATCAATAGAACGTTGAGCTTCGTTGCCACATTTTACCTCTGCATACAATTTTTCAAACACTGGTTTTGTTGCATCGTGGAAAGGTCCCATCCAGTCGAGTGCACCACGTTGCGCTGTTGTTGAGCAGTTTGCATACATCCAATCCATACCATTTTCAGCAAATAGAGGCATCAAAGATTGAGTCAACTCTTCAACAGTTTCGTTGAAAGCTTCTGAAGGTTCGTGACCATTTTCACGCAAAACTTCATATTGAGCCAAAAGTAAACCTTGAATAGCACCCATCAAAGTACCACGTTCGCCAGTAAGGTCAGAATAAACTTCTTTTTTGAAAGTAGTTTCGAACAAATATCCAGAACCTACACCAATACCTAAAGCAACTGTGCGTTCAAACGCTTTTCCTGTTGCGTCTTGGAAAATTGCATAAGAAGAGTTCAGGCCTCTACCTTGTAAAAACATTCTACGAAGCGAAGTTCCTGATCCCTTTGGTGCAACCAAAATCACATCAATATCTTTAGGAGGGATAATTCCTGTACGTTCTTTATAAGTAATACCAAAGCCATGAGAAAAATACAAAGCTTTTCCTGCAGTTAGATAAGGTTTAATGCGTGGCCAAACCTCTATTTGTGCCGCATCAGAAAGAAGATATTGAATAATAGTTGCTTTTTGACAAGCTTCTTCTATTTCAAATAAAGTTTCACCTGGAACCCAACCATCAGCAATTGCTTTTTCCCATGTTTTTCCGCCTTTGCGTTGTCCTACAATAACGTTGAAACCATTGTCGCGTAGATTTAATGATTGTCCAGGACCTTGAACTCCATATCCAATAACTGCAATAGTTTCATTTTTCAACACTTCACGTGCTTTTTCCAATGGAAATTCTTCGCGAGTTACTACATTTTCAATAACACCGCCAAAATTCATCTGAGCCATAATTCAATTCGTTTTTTTTGTAAAATAAAGTTCGCAAAGGTACAAATATTTTTCTCCTCTCGGAGAACATGAAACTATAAAAATAGCACTCTTTTTTCTTTTTTCAAGATTTTTGTCTTGTACAAAAGACTAGAAAGTTCAGCCTATTCATTCATTTTTTTCTTATTTTTGCTCACTATTAACCTAAAAAAAATGAAACGAACTATATTTTTATTTGTAATTCCTTTTTGTTTTCTAACTAATGGATTTGCACAAAAATTCCTTTGGGATGTTGATTTTGCTTTTCAGTTTGATAATAGAGAATACAAGAGCGATTTGGCAAAATCTAAAACATTCTTTGGAACTCGGTTGGCTCCTGAAATAGGTGTTGGATGGGATGATCCTAAAAAAGGAACTCACTCATTGATGTTAGGAGGAGATGCTATTTTTGATTTTGGGGCAAAAAAGTTTAATGTACTTCCAGAACTAACGGTTTACTATGCCTATAATTCTGCAAAATTTAATGCTTACGCAGGAATTCTTCCCCGTCGCAAAATGATAGGACATTATTCAAACGCTTTTTTGAGTGATTCTATTCGTTTCTACGACGCAAACATGGAAGGACTTTTATTGCAATATTCTGATAATGAAATAATAAAGAATGGAGGAGGAAGCGTAGAAATTGGAATCGATTGGAATAGTATGTATTCAAAAGAATTTCGAGAAAAGTTTTTGATATTTTCTGCCGGACACTTATTCTATAAATGGTTCAATTTAGGATATAATTTCTCTATGTATCATTTCGCGGGAAGTGAGCAACAAAAGGGAGTTGTAGATAATATTTTGGTTAGTCCATATTTAGGTTTTGATGTAACATCTTTAGTCCCTCTTGATACATTGTACATAAAAGCAGCTTATTTGTTAGCATATCAGTTTGATAGGCGCAATGTCCAAAAACCTATTTATCCTCAAGGAATGCAAATTGATGTAGGTATAGAAAAGTGGGGAGTTGGAATTTATGATGCTTTTTATTACGGTAAAAATTTGATGCCATATTTTGAAAAATACGGTCATGGACTATACTGGAACGAAGATTTTTATCGCACCAATCATAAAATTTATAATCGTTTGGAAGTATACTGGCATCCATTAAAACGCAGTTGGCTAGATGTAAAGATTCGTTCGGTGCATCATTTTGAAGGGAAATCATGGGGATGGCAACAACTTATTACTTTGAATGTAAATGTTGGGCAGAAAATGTTCGGTGATGTAAAAACGTGGAGAAAGAAACGTTCTGAGAAATTGGAAGTAAAAGAAGAAAAATTTTAATCTATGAAAATTGGAATTATGGGAGCTATGTCAGAAGAAATTGACGGCATAGTTGCGCAAATGACAGAGAAGAAAATAACAGAGAGTTGTAATCGTATTTTTTACGAAGGTCAGTTTTTTGGAGTAGATGTTGTTGTAGTTTTTTCGCGTTGGGGAAAAGTGGCCGCAGCAATTACTGCAACAACTTTGATTACTCAGTTTGGTGTTGATAAGATTGTGTTTACAGGCATTGCAGGAGCAATCGTTCCAGATTTGAATGTGGGCGATGTTGTAGTTGGACAACGTTTTTTTCAGCACGACATGGATGTACGTCCTTTTTTGCGCAGGTATGAAATACCCTTATCTGGATTAACCTCGATTGCTTCATTGGATAGTGAAATAGAATTAGCAAGTAATGCTGTTCATAATTTTTTGAAAAAAGAGAAAGAGTTTCGTCAAACACTTATTTTACATCAAATAAAAAGTCCAAAAATGTATTTGGGAGATATTGCAAGCGGCGATTTATTTGTTTCTGGTTCGCAACGAAAGGCAAATATTAACAGGAATCTGCCTTCTGTATTGTGTGTCGAAATGGAAGGTGCAGCAGTTGCTCAGGTTTGTTTTGATTTTAATGTTCCATTTGCAGTAATTCGAACAATTTCTGATGTAGCAAATGAGAATCCGAATATGGACGTGGAAGAATTTAATTATTTCAAAGAAAATCTTGCTGCGCAATATGGCTTTTTTATTCTAAAGGAATATGTTTTGCTTTTAGTTTAGACTTTGGTGAATTATGACTTACTCAGAAACTTTGCAATATCTTTATGCTCAAACTCCAATGTTTCAGCAAAAAGGAACATCTGCTTACAAAGAAGGATTGGAAAATACTTTTTTTTTAGACGAATACTTTGAACATCCTCATAGAAATTATAAAACCATTCATGTTGCCGGAACAAATGGAAAAGGTTCCACGTCGCATCTATTGGCTTCTATTTTACAATGTGCGGGCTACAAAGTAGGACTTTATACTTCTCCTCATTTGAAGGATTTTAGAGAACGAATTCGAGTGAATGGCGTGATGATTTCTGAACAACGTGTGGTTGATTTTGTTGCGCAAAATAAAGAAATGATAGAAAAACGTTATTTGTCCTTTTTTGAACTGACTACAGCATTAGCATTTCTTTATTTTTTTGAAGAAAAGGTTGATGTAGCAATAATTGAGGCTGGACTAGGCGGAAGGCTAGACTGCACCAATATTATTCAACCTGAACTTTCCATCATAACTAACGTTAGTTTTGATCATGTAAGTATTTTGGGCGATACCCTAGAGAAAATTGCGAAAGAAAAATCGGGAATTATAAAGAAAAATATCCCTGTTTTGATTGGCGAGTGTAAAGATGAGAATATAAAAAACATATTTATAGAGAAAGCAAAAGAAAATGATGCTCCAATATGTTTTGCACAGAATTATGAATACCTGGAAATCCCTTGCGAGTTGAAAGGTATTTATCAAGAGAAAAACAAACATACGGTAATGGTAGCATTTACTCTTTTATTGCAATTGGGCTTTAATCTTGCAGATTCCGACTTGAGAAATGGCTTTCAGCAAGTGATAGAAAGAACGGGGCTACAAGGGCGCTGGCAAGAAATATCTTCTCAACCAAGAATAGTTTGTGACACGGGGCACAATGAAGCAGGAATTTCGGAAGTTGTAAAGCAACTTGGTGAAGAAAAATATGAAAAACTACGAATAGTTTTTGGAATGGTCAACGATAAAGACATCTCCTCGGTTTTATCAATTTTGCCTAAAAATGCAATTTATTATTTTACAAAAGCACAAATTCCAAGAGCCTTGTCGGAAGTTGAGATACAGCAAAAAGCAAAGAAATACAATCTTAATGGAGAAAGTTTTTCCTCTGTAAAACAAGCACTTGATAAAGCAAAAGAGGACGCCTCCTCTAATGATTTGATTTTTGTAGGAGGAAGCAATTTTGTTATCGCTGAAATAATTTTAAAAAAAAACGACAAAAAAGTTGCGCAATAAAAAAAAACGCATTACTTTTGCATCGCTTTTGAGGATTAAAGGGCGTTTAGCTCAGCTGGTTTAGAGCATCTGCCTTACAAGCAGAGGGTCGGCGGTTCGAATCCGTCAACGCCCACGAAGCACTCACAAACGTGAGTGCTTTTTTTTGTTTGCTTTTTTTATAAAAAGCACGTTTTTTCTTGCTGATTTGTAGCGAAAAAACGTGTTACTTTTTTTATCTTTGCGCTTCGTGAAACAAAAAAGAAAAGAAGTTGTAGAAAATGAATAAGAAAATTAAAAGTGCTTTGATATCGGTGTTCCATAAAGATAATTTGGATCAGATAGTGACGTTGCTTCATAGTCAAGGCGTAGAGTTGATTTCGACAGGAGGTACAAAAGATTTTATCGAATCGTTGAACGTTCCTTG
>JAGCIZ010000271.1 GCA_017648235.1 Paludibacteraceae bacterium | reverse complement strand
GTTGATGCATAAAGCTTGCTTGCCGCATCGAGCGCAACCTGTTGCGAAAGAATACAATCCGTAAGATAAGGCAAATGCATATTGTGAGGCTCGGTAGCTCCCCAAGGCAAAATTGCCATTTCATAAGTTTCATTTTTCACCTTTCCGTAAGGTGTCACCGATAAGTCAAATCCTATATTTTTATTCATAAATCTTTACTTTTGCTATAAGTTTTCTCAACGTTCCATTTCCAAGAATTGGGGCATGAGCATCTTCGGGGAAAACCACTAAAAACTCACCCACCTTAACATCCATAACCGTTGATGGCGCCTCACGATAAAGCGCAAAATCATTTTCCACATCGAAAGCACCATCCGAGGCAGAGCAATCGCACAAAGCTTTCCATCCGATTCTCTCGGTTGCAGAGAGCGGAATATGTACGTCAATGTAATCGCGATGCACCTCAAGAGGTTGTTTTTCGTCGTTCACCAAAGTTGCTTCCACATTGTTGATAAATAGGTCGCTACCTTTCAGTTCAATGCGACCCAAATCGCACTGCAACAAATCATTGCTCTTCACAAAAGCAAACAACTCGCTAAAAAGCGGATGCAAAGCGTTTATTCTGTCGCTATCTTTCAAATTTCCAAGTATCATATTTTCTTTTTTTATTCTTTCTTAAAATTTTTCATCATAAAGTCGTAAGCCGCTTCGCGTTCGTTAGGAATTTTTCCATCGAGAATGGCATCTTTTATCGCCATTTTTATTTCGCCCACCAAAGCGCAAGGTGGCAACGAAAAAATCTGCATAATCTCCTCTCCCGAAATAGGTGGCTGAAAATTGCGAATGCGGTCTTTCTCCTCAATCGTTTTCAGCTTCTGACGCACCGTCTGAAAATTATTCATAAAACGCTCCACTTTTTCCTTATTGCCAGAAGTTATATCCGCTTCGCAAAGCAACATCAACGAATCGATGTCGTTGCCCGCATCGAAAAGCAAACGACGAACAGCCGAGTCGGTTACAACGTCCTCGCTCAACACTATTGGGCGCATGTGCAATTCTACCATTTTTCGCACAAACTTCATCGGTTCACCCATTGGGAGCTTCATCCGACGGAATATGTGCGGAATCATTTTAGCTCCAACAAAATCGTGATTACGAAAAGTCCAACCTTGCTTTTCGAACCATTGCTTGGTGCGAGGTTTGCCTACGTCGTGGAAAAGCGCAGCCCAACGCAACCACAAATCGTCGGTTTGGGAGGCAATCTTGTCCAAAACTTTCAATGTGTGAACAAAATTATCTTTATGTCCTACACCATTTTTCTTATCAATGCCTTTCAGTGCATTCAGTTCTGGAAGAATAAGTTCGAGCAAACCACTTTTTTCCAAAAGCAAAAAGCCAACCGAAGGCTTGGCAGATTGCATTATTTTGTTCAACTCCGAAAGGATTCGCTCCTGCGTGATAATTTTTATTCGTTCCTTATTGGCTGCTATGGCAGCAAAGGTTTCTGTTTCTATAAAAAAACTTAATTGCGTAGCAAAACGTATAGCCCTAAGCATACGCAAAGGGTCGTCGGAAAAAGTAACATTAGGATCTAGTGGCGTACGAATTACTCGGTTATCCAAATCGCGCTGCCCAAAGAAAGGATCGACGAGCATTCCCCAAGTTTCACTATTCAGCCCAATTGCCAATGCGTTGATGGTAAAATCCCGACGATTTTGATCATCTTCAATCGTACCTTCTTCAACTCGTGGATTACGCGAATCACGATTGTATGACTCTTTACGAGCACCAACAAACTCCAATTCCAAATCGCCTTTTTTCACCTGCGCTGTGCCGAAGGTTTTGAACACAGCCAAACTCGCTCCCTTCCCCAGACGCTTTGCCACCTGCTCCGCAAAAAGCACTCCACTACCCTTAACCACCACATCGATATCTTTGGTAGGACGCTGAAGAAGCAAATCGCGCACATAGCCACCAATCAAAAAGCAAGGCATTTGCATTTGATCGGCAACCTCGCCCAAAAGACGAAATATAGGTTTATTTAACTCTTGTTGTATCATTTATTTTTTACCCTCCGCACTTGGAGAAACCACAATTTTGACAAATGAAACATCCATCTTGAATAACGATACTTTCTTCTCCACATTCAG
>JAGCIZ010000026.1 GCA_017648235.1 Paludibacteraceae bacterium | reverse complement strand
TTCCGTTTAGTTTTTGAGTTATCTTATCGCTTATCTCTTGTATTGGAAGTGTAATTTTTGTGTAGATGCTTGCAGGAGTTGCTATAAAATTCAAACTATCAACGTTAATTTTTTCTTTGAGTTCTTTTTTTTGAGGAAGAACAATGCTGTTTAGTTGGCGAACTTCTTTATTTGCAGGGAAATTGACCCATGTAGAAACTGTTTCTTCTTTTTCCTCTCCGTCAATTGTATATCGACGGGTATAATGGTAGAATAAACGTAAATCTATCTTCGAAATGTTTAGCATTGTAGAAGTTCCAAAAGTTGGTGTAATGTATAATCCTTTGAACGCATTAAGGAACTCTTTTTCGTTTTCGTAAGCAGATTTAGGTAGATTCAAAAGTTTTTGTGCATACGTATAATCTAATTTATAACGTACCGTTGGTGTGTACGAAGAATCGTTGAGTACGGAATCTGCCAAACTTTTGTCAATAGATGTCATTATGGTTTTTCCCATAAGCACATCTTTTTTGGAATAGTTTTCGACTTTGATATTGGAAAAGTATGCAGAAGAGTAGTCGATGGTTTCGTCACCATTCAAATCATAAACACTGATTTCAATAGGTGCGTTTGATACTCCATACCAAGTTTTGTAATATATGAAGAGTAGTAACGAATCGGCTACCGGATTTTGTTCTGCAGGTGGAAAAGTGTAATTCAAAGGAGGTGCAATCTGTGCCAAAATTTCTGCTTTAGTTGTTCCGTAAAAAGGATGGTAAATTTGTCCAAGAAGCAAAGTGTCATTTTGTAGAAAAACAGAACTAATGGTGTCTGATGAAGATGCTATAATGAATGAATCTGTTGCAATAAATACCTCGTCGCTTACAGTTTTTACGGCATTTCCTATATTCTTGTTGTTGTCTTCACAAGCTACAAAGCAAAGTAAAGTCAAAACAAATCCTAATAAAAAATGCTGTTTCCCCATCGCTAAACCAAGAAATGAAATGATTTTATAGAGAATTATACAGTTCGATGTAAGGATTTAGATAGTCTTCAATCTCGCTGCCACAGTATGGAAGAACTTTTCTTCCTTTTTCTTGCGCGTAATCCACTAAAGATTTATCGGACAAATTGCTTCCCTCAATTACTGCTTCTGAGAAATCAACGGCCAATTGACATAGATCGTTGCACGAAATTTCTTTGTCTTTAATTTGTTCGATATCGTTTTCTGAAATTCCGTCAAATTTTAACTTTTCGCTAAAATTTTTTGAGAATAAATTATTGAATTTATCGTTGTAGAGCGAATAAACGATTTTTGCTTTTTGGAAAAATGGTTCATCTTGATAAACTCGTTTGATATAGAGCGGAGCAAGTGATGTAATCCAGCCATGACAATGGACAATGTCTGGTGTCCAACGGAGTTTCTTTATGGTTTCCAGTACTCCACGTGCAAAGAAAATTGCGCGGTCTTCATTATCGTCAAACTCTTTTCCATTTTCGTCAGCAAAAACATTTTTGCGTTGGAAATAATCTTCGTTGTCAATAAAATAGACTTGCATGCGAGCCGCTTGAATCGACGCAACTTTAATGATTAATTGATGGTCAGAATCATTGATAATCAAGTTCATTCCAGAAAGTCGTTGAACCTCATGAAGTTGATTGCGACGTTCGTTAATGTGCCCATATCGAGGCATAAAAGCACGAATTTCTATACCATTTTCTTGCGCTCCTTGTGGTAGGTAGCGACAAATTTTTGAAATTTCTGATTCTGGAAGATAAGGTGTAATTTCTTGAGAAATGTACAATACTCTTAACGGCTCTTTTGTCATAAATTTATCTCTCTTTATTTTCCTTTGCAAAGATATAAAAAAAAAGATGAATACTGGCAAAAGAAAAATGAACTGTTTTTTTTGTATTCTCAAAAAAAAGTATTTTATTTGGCATACTTTTTGGGAAAGATATTCTTGAAAATTAAAATTGTTGAATCTAAAAAAATGAGAAAGTTATGAAAAGTATTATTTCTATTATTGCATGTATATGCTTGTCTTTCACGGTAATGTCGTGTGAAAAGAAAGTTCCAGTTTTGGAAAGTGAGTTACCAAATGAGATTAAATCTTATGTAGAAAAGCATTTTCCAATGGACGAAATTTCATTTTCATTAAAAGATCAAGACGGAGTAACCTTGACTTATGACATTACTTTGAAATCTGGAACTAAACTAGAATTTAACAGAACAAAGGAACTTATTGATATTGACGGAAACAATATGAAGTTGCCTGACAGCGTAATTTCAGAGAAGATTTTGTCTTATGTAGAAACAAGGTTTCCTGGTTCGTTTGTGAAAAGTTGGGAATTGAGTGGCCGATATCAAAAAGTAGAGTTGAGTAATTCTGCAGATTTGATTTTTGACCTAGATGGAAATTTTAAGCGAATGGATGATTAGTTGAGTTTTACTTTACGAGGGTTTTGAGCAAGGTTCTGTAAATCTTGCTCTTTTTTGTACAATCCCTAATTGTGGGTTATATAACTATCGCAACTTATCATTATTTTTGCATCAAAATAAGTAATTATGAATAGAGAAGAACTTTTTGCTAACATTCAGCGTAAAAAATCGTTTTTGTGTGTCGGACTCGATACCGATATAAAGAAGATTCCTGCACATCTTTTGAATTGTGAAAATCCTATTTTTGAGTTTAATAAAGCAATTGTTGATGCTACTGCAGAATTTTGTATTGCTTATAAGCCAAATCTTGCTTTTTATGAAAGTTTGGGTATCGAAGGTTGGAAGGCTCTTGAAATGACGGTGAAATACATTAGAGAAAAATATCCCGATCAGTTTTTGATTGCAGATGCCAAACGTGGCGATATAGGAAATACATCACAACTTTATGCACGTGCTTTTTTTGAAGCGTTTGATTTTGATTCGGTAACCGTTGCTCCTTACATGGGAGAAGATAGTGTTTCTCCATTTTTAACTTATCCAAATAAATGGGTTATTCTTTTGGCATTAACTTCAAATAAAGGCGCATTTGATTTTCAGTTTATGGAAAATAAACTAGAAGAAAAATTATTTGAGAAGGTTTTGAAGACATCGAAAAAATGGGGAAATGAGGATAGTATGATGTACGTTGTGGGTGCTACTAAAGCAGATATGTTGCAACAAATTAGAAGCATTGTTCCTGATAGTTTCTTGTTGGTTCCAGGAGTAGGCGCACAAGGAGGAAGTTTGGAGGATGTGGCAAAATTTGGGATGAATAAGCAATGTGGTTTGATTGTTAATTCGTCGCGAGCAATTATTTATGCTGATAACACTGAAAACTTTGCTCAAG
>JAGCIZ010000270.1 GCA_017648235.1 Paludibacteraceae bacterium | reverse complement strand
TTTGATCTTAATGCCTTGAATGCTTGTGCTGCGGCTCAGAATGCGTGCGTGCTGATGAAACCACATGCCAATACCATCATTGATAAATCAGTACAATATAGCAATCTAATTTTCTTGGACGGCAATGTCGATATGTATTGTATCTTACCATACACCCAGGTACTGATAACCGATTACTCGTCTATCCTGTATGACTATATCCTTATGCCCGAGAAACATATAATCCTTTTCCACTATGACTATGATGAGTATGTGAATAGCCGCGAGTTTATCTTTGATATACAAGATAATATCGTAGGACGAAAAGTCTATACCTTCGATGAACTCATCCAAGTAATCTCTACCAATGATTACACAATGAACGCAGTGGCTCGCCAGAAGATTTTGGATAAGTTCTGGGGTGAGACAATAAATACAAATGCCTGCAAAGGCATTTTCAAACACCTAATGATTAGTTAACAAAAAAATCCACTCAAAAAAGAGCGGATTTCTTCTCATTATAAAAAAACTTATCTTTCTATTTATTTTGCAAGAGCATCTTTAACAGCTTCATTCAAAACCATCTCTTCTTGAAAAATATATGCACCTGTTTTTGGCGATTTCACCATTCGAATCACCTTTGCATAACCTCTACCCTCACCTCTTTGTAAGGTTGCAACCGCTTTCTTTGCCATAGTTTATCTTATTTTATTTCTTTATGAACAGTTACTCTTCTTAAAATTGGGTTGTATTTTTTCAACTCCAAACGTTCTGTAGTGTTTTTTCTATTCTTTGTTGTAATATAACGAGAAGTTCCCGGCATACCACTATCTTTGTGCTCTGTACACTCAAGAATTACTTGCACTCTATTTTCTTTTCCTTTTTTTGCCATTTCAATCTCTGCTTAAAAAATTACAAACTCAAATATCCTTTTTCAGCAGCTTTACGAATTGCAGCATCTAAACCAACTTTGTTGATCAAACGCAAACCTGCAGCAGATATTTTCAAACTAATCCAACAATCTTCTTCTACCCAGTAGAATTTTTTAGAAAACAAATTCACATCAAAAGTACGTTTTGTACGACGCTTTGAGTGAGAAACATTGTTTCCTACCATTGCTTTTTTTCCAGTAATTTGACAAATTTTCGACATTGTATTTTATCTTTATATATTTCTCCAAAAATAGACCGCAAAAGTACTACTATTTTTTGAATTCGCAAAATTATTTAGTTTTTTTATTTGAAAGTTTTTTTTGAAAGCATTTTATAATTTTCATTAACTTTGCGACAAAACTAAAACATATACAATTAAACACATGAGAAACATATTACTTATTGCATGCTTTGCGCTAATTGCTGCATCTGGACACGCCCAATCCTCATTCATCTCTTTTGGGAGTAATTTTATCCAGCCCAATTCATCGCAGATAACCTATTCTGCAGGACAAATTTCAACTAACTACTGTTCTTCAGCTGTAAATATTGCAGAAGGTATTTTCTGCATAACAAGACCAGAAAACACTTACAGTATTATTATAAAAAGTAACGATACCAGCATGGGAATAGTTTCCTCTGAAGGAGGATGGTATACTTTAGGGCAACAAATAACATTTTCTGCCATTCCTCGTGACAGCGAAAAGTTCTCTTTTGTTTGTTGGGAAGATGGAGAAAAAACAAATCCTAGAACTGTGAACGTAACTGCTGATGCCACATACATTGCTTACTTCAGAAAGAACAGCACTACTCCTATAGAATCAGCAACAGCCGACGACAACATAAAGGTGTATACCGTAGATGAAAGGATTGTAATAAAATCGGACTTCGAAACCGACGTTACCGTTTACAACATAATGGGCAACAAAGTTGCGCATATCAACGCTGTCACTTCTGAAGAAATCAACGTACCTAAAGGTATTTACGTTGTAAAAACCGACAAAGCAGTCCACAAAGTAATAGTTTTCTAAATAAATAAAAAATCTCAAATAAAAAATAATGAAAAAGTTTATCGCTATTTTGAGTTGTTGTTTGGCCTTTTGCGCCATACAAGCTAGTGTGCCAAACAAAATGAAACACCAAGGCGCAATTTATCTACTAACCAACAGACCTCTTATAAATCAGAATGTTGTTATAAAAGTTTCTATCGAGAAAGAGAATGCTGGAGGAGAAGTTGTTTTCTCCGAAACACACAATCTGACAACCGACAACTTTGGCTATTTTCAGTTAGAAATAGGCAGTGGAAATGTTTTACTAGGGAACTTTACGCTTATCGACTGGAGCTCAGGAAACTATTTTGTAAAAACCGAATATTCTTCGGACAACGGAACCACCTACAGCACCATTGGGAACTCTCAACTTCTTAGTGTCCCTTATGCTTATTGCGCCGGAAATTTCTCGAAATTTCCACAAGGAAATGCTTTTGGAGACATGCTTTTCTGGGAAAACGAGCAATGGAACATTCTCCCTATTGGATCATTAGGGCAATATCTAGGTATTAAGAACGGAGAGCAAACTCCTTCTTGGATTGATATTCCCAATTGCAAACTAGACGCACTGCGTCAATACGGAGAAGCCCCAACCGAAGGAAACACGTCCGAAAACACTAATTTCCCCTACATCGGCTACCAGATAGTGGCGCGCAACCAGCAACAACTTTACGTAAACCGAACAATGGACGTTAAAATCTCCATTCTCAAAGGTAGCAACAATGGAGCTGTGGTATATCAAGAAACCTTTGAAGCTGCCTCCGATGCAAACGGCATAGTTTCTCTAATGATCGGAAGTGGAGAACCACTAACAGGAAGTTTTCAACTAATAGACTGGAGTTCGGGCAACTATTTTATTCAACATCAAATAGACCCAAATAGAACCGACAATTACACAATAAGCAACACAGAACCTATACTTAGCGTTCCTTATGCTTTCTGTGTTTATTCTGAAAACATGAGAGCAGAAAACGGCGACTTGCTATTTTGGAATGGAAACAATTGGGCTTCACTTCCCGTTGGAAATGAAAACGATATTTTGGTAGTAGCAAAAAACAACACACCTACTTGGATTGCACCAGAGGTTGTAAGCGACGACTTTGAGCAACTACCTAACATGTCTGGTGTGGTCGACTCTATTCTTTTCAGTCGTTACGACACCACTCAACTCTCACTGTCATCTTCACAAGTATCAAGAATCTTGATTGCTCAATATCCTGATGGTTCGAAAAAGTATGTTGACGGTGCAATTATTGGAGAAACAGGACTTTTCTTACAGCTGGACGACGACTACCCAGAACGCAGAAGAGATACTATTTGGGCAAACAGTCAAAATGCTTTTGTATTTGAAATACTCCAACTACCATACAACATGGGCAACGTAGAGTGGAAAGCAGAAGACCCCTCTGTTATTAGGATTATGGACGTATGCAACCAAGACGAAAAACGCTACGCAACCATAGAAGCATTACGCATCGTAGAAACCCAACTCATTGCT
>JAGCIZ010000269.1 GCA_017648235.1 Paludibacteraceae bacterium | reverse complement strand
CAGCAGTAAAACTCATATCGCCACCACAAAGACGCAAAATACGATAAGGCAACTCCAATTTTTGCAACAAGCCCTCAACATGATCAAGCATCTCTTGATGCGAAGTGCTTGAATGTTCAGGAGTATCAATTCTAACAATTTCTATTTTCGAAAATTCGTGCAAACGATTGAGTCCTCTAACATCTTTGCCATAGCTTCCTGCCTCACGACGGAAACATTGCGTATAAGCACAATTCTTAATAGGTAGTTCCTTTTCATTCAAAATAACATCACGATAAATATTTGTAACAGGAACCTCTGCTGTTGGAATCAAATACAAATCATCCAATTGACAATGGTACATTTGACCTTCTTTGTCGGGCAACTGACCTGTACCGTATCCAGAAGCCGCATTCACAACCGTTGGAGGCATCACCTCCATATAGCCAGCGTCACGCGCTTCGTCAAGAAAAAAGTTTATCAAAGCACGTTGCAAACGAGCACCTTTACCTTTATACACAGGGAATCCTGCTCCAGATATTTTAACACCTAATTCAAAATCAATTAAATCATACTTTTTAGCCAAATCCCAGTGAGCAAGAGGCTCGAACAAAAATTCAGGCATCTCACCTTGAGATTTTTCCACAACATTATCTTCCGCAGTTCTTCCTTCCGGTACACACTCTTGAGGTAAATTTGGCACTTGCAATAGCAACTCACGAATAGAGAGTTCTATTTCGTCCATCTTTTGCGAAAGGTATTTAGTTTCTTCTTTATATTTTGCGGTTTCTTGCTTTGCCGCTTGAGCTTCCTCTTTTTTCCCAGCTTGCATCAAAGCGCCAATCGATTTAGAAAGTTGATTTGCCTTTGCCAACAAAGCATCCAAATCCTTTTGCGTTGCCCGGCGTTGAGCATCCAAATCAATAACTTTTTCAATAATTTCTCTACCATCAAAATGTTTCTTCGCCAAACGACGAATCACTTCTTCTTTGTTTTCTGCAATAAACTTTGTGATTAGCATAACTTTCTAAAAAAATTTGTGCAAAATTAGTAAAATATAAAGAATTAAACCATTTCAAATAAAATGGAAATAGTATAAATCATATAACGTACGCCCTTAAAATTGATATAAAAGCAAGTGCTAAAACGGTCAATCCTAATGCAATATAAATAAAACTTAAATCTAAGCGAGAGACCTTTTTATCTACTGATTTTTTCAAAACAATTTTATCTAATAATCCGAATGTAAACGATGCGACCATTAATCCAAGCAATGAACCTGCCAATATATCTCCTGGATAATGAACTCCCAAATACATCCGAGTATAGGCATTTAGCGCAGCCCAAAGAAAAATTACAACTCCATAAATTCTATTCTTAAAAAGCAAAGTCGTAAAAAGAGCAAACGCGAATGAATTGGCTGCATGAGCTGAAAGAAAACCATATTTACCTGCTAGGTTACCAAAAACAGGTTTTACCAAGCCTTGAAGTAAAGGTTCGTGAGTTGGACGTGGACGGGCAACAGTGTATTTTATAACATTCGAAATTTGATCAGTTAATACAACTGTCAACACCAAAAGTACTAATATCCAAATAGATTCCTTTTTGTAATTTTTTATAAGAATAAAAACAATTACAGCTGCCGCAAAGATCCACTCAACCTTGCCAGTATAAAGAGAGAAAAAATGATTTAGAAAATCTGTCTGATGGTTATTAAACCAAAGCAAAAGTTGCTGATCAAGTTTTATTAAAGCCTGAATATCCATCTTTAAATTCTTTCTATTTCTGAGTTTTTAACCCATCCGATATTTCCATCTGCAATTTTTATCTCCGACCACTCGCCCACAACTTCTCTAACCGTAACCTTCGTTCCCTCATGAAGAAGGAATAATTCCGTTCCACTTTCGTCTGGCGAACTTTTCACTGTAACTGACCCTTGCATCACAATTGCTGCTTCTCTTTTCTCGAAATAATTTCTACGAGAAGAAGAAAAACTAAAGAATACAACAGAAAGCAAAAAGAAAAAAATCGCCACAAAAAATGAAGTTTGACGAACAATCTTCTTTGGTGAAAAAACGTAAAATAATAGCAAAACCAACGTGATTACAAAAAACAAAATGCTTGAAACGGCCCACTCATTTGAACCCAAAAGTGATTTTAGGTTTTCAATCCATTGAGATAGAAAAAAAACTTCAATAGGTTCAATATTATCTAAAACCTTTGTATTTGCAAGTGAAAGATTGTGCTTAGCATCTTCAAAAGAGGGGTTCAAACGCAAAGCACGTTCATAATTTAATATCGATTTTCCTATTTGATTTGTTTTGAAATAAGCATTCCCTAAATTATAATACAATTCCGGCGCTTCACCTTTATCTAACACAGATTCATAAAGGGTTATTGCTTCGTCGTAACTACCTTTTTGATAAGCTTCATTCGCCATTGAAATAGTATTTTCAACAGCAAAAATATTAGTTGCAAAAACAAAGAATAAAACAATTAGATGCAATTTTTTCATTTTAGTAACCTCGTTTTTATTTCTTGATATTTTCTTCTAAGAGCATAATTATTTTTGTTGTTTCTTCAAACAACTTGTCTCTATCTTGAAGACTCTCACCAAAAGCGTACTGCGCAAATTCACACTCATTCAAAAGTGCAATAAATGAATTTATAATTTCCGGACTTAGGTTTTGCTTTTGCAATTCAATCTCCAAATTATCTTTATTCAACTCTGATTGAGGAATAGCAAGTTTGTCACACAAATACCCCCAAAGTGCTTTCAGGATTTCGTTATAAAATTCTTCTTTTTTGTTTTCCTTCAAAAATTTCTCTGCCTGACGCAAACGTTTACGAGCAATTTTATTTGCTTTCTTATTACGAACTAATGCAACATTTGCATTTTCTATTGCTAGTTTTCTGAAAAACAAAAAAACAAATATAACAACAATCAAAGGCAAGATATAAGAAAGCCAAAATAAAAATGAGCCAAAATATAATCGTTTACTTGGCTTAACATCAATTTTGCTTGTATAAATATGACGAATATCGCTACCCAACATCTTCACATTCTCTTTATTTGAAAAGTTATTGATAACAACACTTTGCTCACCACTTGATTCTCCCTCAGACTTTTGAACATTTAACACATATTCTTCCGTTGAAAGCGTAACATATTTTTTCTCGTTAACATCAAAATAAGAAAACTTTATGCTTGGAATCGTATAAGTTCCTCCAAAACGAGGAATTGCTAAATACTCAATAGTTTTAGATCCAGAAACTCCTGAAGTAGTATTTGTAAAACTATTTTCTACTTTTGGCTCATAAACTTCAAAATCAGAAGGGAATCTAATCTCTGGCGCTTTTATCAATTTCAAGTTTCCATTTCCAGAAATCTTAAGCTTAATTGTAACTGGTTCATTAACACTCATCTCTTTCTGAGAAATAGATGAAGTCATCTTCAAAACTCCTACAGCACCAGTAAACGACGCAGGTTTATTTGTTGGCAAAGCATCTACTTCTATAGTTTTGCTAGGCGCAACAAGTGGTTTTTGCACTTCTTGATAAGAATCAAAGAAATCATCGAAAATACTCCGTGGACGCGAACTTGTATTTCTTAATCGCACAATAGCATCGCATGTCATTTTCTCTATATCAATCTTTCCCGATCTTTGTGGATAAAGCAAAACTTGCCTCAAGGTAATGGTATTATAATTCTTTCCGTTATAGTTTTCCAATGAAAATTGCTTATCCTTTGGCAAATCTATTTCTTGCATCAAGAATCCTTTGAAATCCGGGAACTTCACATTGGTAATATTTACTAAATCTACCCGAGTATAAATTTTATATGTTACAAGAACTACCTCCTGTTCATATACTTTGCTTCTAGATACAATTGTTCTTAAAAACAGATTTTCATTAGTAATAGACTGACTTTGGGAAACTTGTCCTTGATTTTGTTGTTGAGT
>JAGCIZ010000268.1 GCA_017648235.1 Paludibacteraceae bacterium | reverse complement strand
ATGAAGCGGGAGCAAACTCCACAACTTCTATTTTGGTCTCAATTTTGTCTGCTCCGTCTTCGTTTTTCGCCTCAAAAACCAATGTGTAATCGCCGAGTTCTTTGGCAAGGAAAGTATAAGAAAGCGAGTTGCTTACCACTTCTCCGTTTAGTTGCCACGAGTAAGTTGTTGGGAGTGAAGTTTCTCTCACCAAAGCTGTGAACTTCATTTCTGTATTCAACGCCAAAACAAAGCCTTTCTCAGCATTGGCAAGAGAAACTATTGGGATTTCTACTTCGACTACATCGACACGAATTTCGCGTTTTTCCTTGCCAATTTCGTTTTCTACTTGAATAGAAATGTAAAATTCGCCCAACGTATTGCTGCAAAATTGTAGAGTTGGTGTGGTAGCAATAACAGAATCATTTATGCTCCAAGTGAAAATGGCATTTTCTGCATTTTCGTAGCGAGGCGAAATGGTAATGCTGCTACCAACTTTTGTTGAATAAATGCCCGATTCGTTGTCTAGAATGATTTTCGGACTTTCAATCGTAAACTCTTCGTCGATGTTACACGAGCAGAGAGCGAAAGTAGTGGCGATGAGGAAAAACAATTTTTTCATACTGCAAAAATAGTGTTAATTGTCGAAACGAACGGCTACATCGTCGTATGCAAAATAACCTAGAGCCCCGAGTCCGTATCCGCTAGCGTACAATTCGTCGCTACCGATAAGATTGAATTCAACACGAGTTACATTGCCTAGAACAGACAAATCCCATTTTGTCCAATCTTGTACACCTACGCCATTTTCCCAAAGGATAAATTCAGCGGTACTTGTAGCTTCTGAATCGTTGTAGCCATAAGCTACAATCTTGAACCAACATTCGTCTGTAACACCGCCAGTTGGCACCATCCAGCCATCGCCATTTTCAAGTATGTTGTAGGCGTAAGTGGTGTTTGTTACGTACATGTGGTCGATGGTACGTGCAATGCCGTCTCCAAATTCAAAATATATCAATTCGTTTTGCATTCCCATACCCGAATCGTCGAGGTATCCAAAGTGAACGCAGAAGTTTTCAGAATTGTTGGCTCCACCTGTTACGTTGTAGGCTTGTAAGTCGTGAGTGTAATCTCCTTGCGAAAGATCGTTGCCTACGTAGTTGGAAATAGCGTGTCCGCCGTAGCCAGGAAACATGGCAGTTGACGATGGCGTGAATGAAAGTTCGGTGTTTCCCTCGTCGTGCCATGAGTATTGACCATTGCCGTTGCCATACTGACCATTAGGGATGAACGAAGACCAATAGTTTTCGCCTTCGGTTCCTTTGTAGTCGTTGTCTTCGAATGTAAGAACTCGGAGTTCGTACAATGATTTTGGCTCACTTGGTTCGGGAGTTTCTTCGCTCTCATTGCCGTTGTTTCCTGTTGAACCGTTTTGCTCGCCTTGCGTTGGATTGTTTTGCCCACCTTGCGTTGGATCGTCTGGTTCATTTTGGTTCTCACACGAAGAAAAGATTGTCATACTCGCTACACAAAGTAGCATTACCCACATTTTTAAGTTTAATGTTTTCATGCTAAAAAAAATTAAATAAATATTTATAAAAAATTAAAAGTCGTATCCTGCAACTTTTGAAACGCAAGGATACGACATGAAAACATTTTTATTCCAACGCTTTGATGATAAACTTTATTTGGCATTTTTTGCCAAAGTTTACCTTTTCAATATGAATTGATAGAAAAAAAGTTTCGACTCGTCCCGTTATCCTGCGGTTTCAAATCTTTTTTACAGCAATGAGGTAGGTCTTCTGACTTGTCCCTGTTTATTGCGCCTTCCCAGAATTCTGCCAGTGTCAGACGAATGAAATAAACCTCAAAAAAAAGGACTCACAGCAACAGGTATTGTT
>JAGCIZ010000267.1 GCA_017648235.1 Paludibacteraceae bacterium | reverse complement strand
CTCAAAAGTTTGGCAACAAATTCTTTTTTGAAAATATCAGCACGAGCAATAAAAACAGGTCTTCTTCCATCTTTTTTTAGAGAAAATAAAATACCCAAAGCATCGCTCAGTCCATTCTGATGATTGCAAATAACCACTACAGGTTTGTTTTTAGGAATTAGTTCTGCATTGCGAACAATGAATTTTCTGTAATACACATAACGATGAACAAAGTCAACGTAAGGATAAAGTGCTTCGTACTTCCAATTGACTTTTTCTACATTTTCAAAACTAATCATATTCTTTTCTGTTTTTTTATGAATTAAAAACCAAAACTTAAACCACAGGTAATGGTAACATTTTTACCTTGATAAAATTTTGGAGTGTAATAATCTAAATAACCTTGAGCATCTAATCTGTTTTCTCCTTCTATCGCCTCCGATTTTGGAGTGTAACCTCTTGCATTGTTGTATTCAACATTTACAACTGCATAGCAGTTGTTAAATATCTCGTAGGTTGCTTCAAATGCAATCAAGTCATTTTGCCAAACCATTTCATTGAAGGGCTTTTGTGCAAGAATTTTTGAGATTTGGCTATTGCCCGATGCACCTCTTCTCATATAGGCGTAGTCATTATATTTTCTAGCATTGGTGTAAGAGAGGTTTAGGTTCAATCCCCAAACTGGTTTATAGTTTAACGCAACGTATATTTCTTGTGAATTATCGCCCAAATAATGACCAAGATTATAACTATTTGATGACCAAGTGAGCGATTGAATAGAGTGTTTGTAATTTATAATATTTGTTCTTGTGAATTCTCCTTGGAGCGAAAGTTCCTTTAGTGGCCAATTGCTTACGTTGAATCCAACCTTGTATGAAAAAGGATTTCTTTGTGGATTTGATTTTTTCAGACGTTGAGTATTGAACTCGTCTAAATAAATTGATCCGAAAAGGTGTAAATGCTTAATGTTTCTAGAACTAACATTGAAGAAAATCTGTGAATTTTGGTTTTCCGTTCCCAATCCTTTTGTGAGTAAATGGTCGATAGATTTGTAGTATGCAATGGGTATGAAATAAGCTGCTTGAGGATTTTTTTCGGCATAAATAATGGCATTTCCTAACGAAAGATTGAGTCCTTTAATAGGCGTAAATGTAAGCATGTTAGCAGCAATAAACTTGTTCTGAGGACGATAGTGTTTCTTTTCTCCATTGCCGTTGTTTTCTATGTAGTAACTTGTAGAATCAACGACATTGCTAATGAGCCAACCGTGAATATAGTTCAACTCAAACCATTTACATGGGTTTAGTTTTAGCGTAAGCATCGGAAATGAAGGAGCTCTCCCTGAGATAATGTTTGAACAATTATAAGAATCTCCCCAAACAATGTTATCTTTCATAATTCCTATACTTCCCCACCAGGCGTAAGCTTTTATTCCTCCTCTTAAATCACTATAATCACCACCATAAGTAGCTTCTTTATATTGACAGCCTGGCAGATTGTTTAGATAGAAGTAGTCCGAAATTCGAGCGTCTTTTTGAGCTAATCCTCCTTTAAGCAGTTTTCCATTGAAAGAATTATCTCTGAAACTTGCCCAAACGGAAACGTGATTGACAATTGTTGCTTGAAAATCTGCGCCAAACCAACGTTTCATAATTGCTCCTTTTTTGCCAGTATTTGCAATAATATCCATCCCAAGAATAGGCGTTAAGCGACATTTGAAATATTTGTCGTGATATTGAAATGCAGGCTGGAGCAAAGCCAAATCAAATGTTTTTTTGTTGGTCCAGTGAACATAAGATTTGGGCAAAGTGTCCAATTCTATAGCATAATCATTCAAGAAAAACTTCAAATCTGTTTTTTGTCGTTTGGTCAGAAGCGAGTCTTTTGTTTGTGCTTCTGCTAATTTTTGAGCAATAAAATTTCTGCTATAAGGTTTTGTCACAGAATTAATGTCGATCACCTTGTTAATCGCTAACTCATCGATAAAATCATAAACACGCGTAAAAGAAATATGTTGAGGAATGTCTTGCGCATTTATGTTTGAGGTAAAAAGGCAAATTACAAACCAAAACAAGTATGTTTTTATATTTTTCTTCATCTTATTTACTGCGCGCTTTCTTAAAAACAATATTGAAAAATATTTTCCAAAAATACTTAATATCAGTTGCAAAAACACCTTTTTCTTTACATTCAACAAGATATTTCATTTCCGAAGTTTGAATTTCATCAAGAGTTTTGGGCATGTCGGCGTAAAAAGGAGGTAAAAGCCCTGGTTTGAATTTAATACGCATTTCTTGTAACTCCTTTGTATACAAACTATAGTAATGTTTACTTAGAGGTCTAATTCCTACCAACTTCATTTCTCCTTTCAGCATATTAATGAACATTGGCAATTCATCAATCCACATTTTTCTAAAGAAATGACCATAAGAAGTTATTCGAGGATCGTTTTTTATTTTTCCTCCCTGCGATAAATTATTCTTTTCGAAAACATATTGCTGAATAAATTCGGAATAAGGATACATCGTTCGGAATTTATAAACATTGATGATTTTTCCATTTTTCCCAATGCGAGGTAACTTTATTATAACCCCATATCGACGATGAATATCTTTTTGAGGAATGGTTCTCCGACGTGCAATTACAAATGTTTTTGAACCGATTACTTCCTCCTTTTCAACCTCAAAACCGCAATAATAAAGTCGTCCAAACATTTCCATTTTAGAAACAAATCGGCTCTTTCCTTCATTTATTTGG
>JAGCIZ010000266.1 GCA_017648235.1 Paludibacteraceae bacterium | reverse complement strand
TCCAGATAGAACTTTGAAAGAAAAGATAAATACAGAAGAAGATTCTTCTCAGAATCCATTGAAGAAAATGGCAGAGCAAGCTGCAGAAATGAAAGATATTTTGAGGGACATGCAGTTTGAAGATAAGAAGGAAGAAGTAGTATCTGAAGTTGTAGAAATACCAAAAGAAGAGGACAATAAAGAGGAAGAGAAAAAAGAGGAACAGACTAAAGAAACAAAAGAAGAAAAGACCTTGATCGAGGAAAAGGAAACTTCTCCTTTGGAAAGTTTCTCCCCTCAACCAGTTACTCGTAGAACTCAGCCGAAATCTCAGAAAGGAAATTATGTTTGGTTGATTTGGGTTTCAGTGATATGTGTCTTGTTGTTGTCGTTAGGTTTTGTTTATTATCTCTATTCGGAAGAAATTAACGCTTATCTTTTCCCAGAAAAGATAGAAGTTGTTGAAGAGATTAAGGAAGAAGAACAACCAAAAGTGATAGAGAAAACTACTATTGATTTGTTGGCGGAGAGCAGAACATATACGGAGTTTTTAACTGAGGTAAAGTTGCGAAAAGGGACTCGATTGGCCTATTTTGCGAAAGAATTTTATGGACATCCAGATTTTTGGGTTTATATCTATGAGGCAAATATTGAGAAATTGAAGGATAATCCAAGTCCTAGTCAGATACTAATTGGTACGGAAATAAAGATCCCTAAAATGCCAGCAGAGTTAGTTGATGCAAATAGTGAGGAAGCTGTGGCAAAAGCAGTGGAGATTGCTCAAAAGTACATCAACGTAGATAAACCTTAATTTTTTTACATTTCTTCTAAATGTTCCGTTTCAAGCAATTTGTAGTTCGGCAGCAGCAGTGTGCTATGAAAGTTGGTACGGATGGAGTTCTACTAGGAAGTTGGTGCCGAGTCCCTGTAGAAGGAAGAGTGCTTGATGTTGGAACGGGGACAGGATTGCTTGCTTTGATGGTGGCTCAGCGTAGCCTTAAAGTCGATATTACCGCGTTGGAAATTGATAGGGAAGCATCTCTTCAAGCGATGGAGAATTGTCAAAAGTCGCCTTGGAGAGAACGAATAAAGGTATTACATACGTCGCTACAGGAGTTTGGAGAAATGTCAGCAGATCGTTTTGATATGGTTGTGTGTAACCCTCCTTACTTTGATCGTTCGTTGCGTTGCCCGGATAAGAAAAGAACTACTGCTCGTCATTCGGAAACTCTTAGTTTCGATGATTTATTGCATTTTTCGGCGGTTTTATTGAAAAAAGAAGGATCTCTTAGTGTTGTACTTCCTGAAAAAGAGAGTGAAGTCTTTAAGGACAAGGCAGTCGACAAGGGACTTTTTCTATGTAGGCAGATGAACGTTCTTCCAACACCAAAGAAAGATGTTAAAAGGAGATTAATGGAGTTTTCTTTTGAGAAAAAAGAACTTGAAGCTCGGAATTTGGTAATTGAGACTGAGCGACATATTTATACAGAAGAATACAAAAATTTGACACAAGATTTTTATCTGAATTTTTAACAAAATGGCTTTTCTACAAACTAAAAATCTTACGATTGGTTATCCTCCAAAGGTGATTCAAGAGAATCTCTCTCTTTCTTTAGAAAGAGGGAAGTTAGTTTGTCTTTTGGGAACAAATGGGTGTGGAAAGTCGACACTTTTGAGAACTTTGGCGCATTTGCAAAAACCAATTTCAGGAGAGATTTTTTTTGAGGGTGAACCATTGAGTGGGATGAAAAATGAAGCTCGTTCAACACTTTTTTCACTTGTGCTTACGGATAGTGTAGAGGTGGAAAATATGACTGTGTTTGATTTGGTTATGCTTGGTAGATTTCCCTATACTTCTTGGAGCGGGAGATTGAGAAGGGAAGATAGATTGATCGTAGAAAAGGTGATTTCACAAGTTAATTTAGTTGATAAAAAATATAGATTTATTAGTGAACTTTCTGACGGAGAGAAGCAGAGAGCCGTAATTGCAAAGGCGTTGGCACAAGAAACTCCTCTTGTTATTCTTGATGAACCTACGGCACATCTTGATTTGCCTAATCGTATTGAAGTGATGATGCTGTTGCGAAAATTGGCGCACGAAATGGGCAAATGCTTTATTCTTTCTTCGCATGAATTGGACTTGTCTATGCAGTTGGCAGACGTCATTTGGTTGATGGAAAAAGGTGTTCATATAGGAATCCCAGAAGATTTGATGTTAAATGGGCTTTTTACGCGAGTTTTTGGTTCAAAATCGTATGGATTTGATCCTCGCGATGGACACTTTTCTGTTTATTATAAAAGAGGAGAAAAAAGAGTTTCGGTTTTTGGCGATGAATTACAGTCTGCATGGTTAATAAGAGCGTTGAGAAGAAATTCAATTGATGTTGTGGAAAGTGCTTTTATTACTATTGAGGCGAAGGGTGGTAAATTTATTTTGCAAAAAGAATACGAATGCTCCTCTATTTCAGAGGTTATAGAAAAACTTTATTTG
>JAGCIZ010000265.1 GCA_017648235.1 Paludibacteraceae bacterium | reverse complement strand
TTGCGCTGTTGTTGAGCAGTTTGCATACATCCAATCCATACCATTTTCAGCAAATAGAGGCATCAAAGATTGAGTCAACTCTTCAACAGTTTCGTTGAAAGCTTCTGATGGTTCGTGACCATTTTCACGTAAAACTTCGTATTGGGCCAAAAGCAATCCTTGGATAGCTCCCATTAGCGTTCCGCGTTCTCCTGTTAAGTCGGAATAAACTTCTTTTTTGAAAGTAGTTTCGAATAAATAACCTGAACCAACACCAATACCCAACGCAATTGTACGTTCAAAAGCTTTTCCGGTTGCATCTTGGAAGATTGCATAAGAAGAATTCAATCCTCTTCCTTGCAAGAACATTCTGCGAAGCGAAGTTCCTGAACCTTTTGGTGCAATCAAAATTACGTCAACATCTTCAGGAGGAATAATGCCTGTACGTTCTTTATAAGTGATTCCAAAACCGTGAGAAAAATACAATGCTTTTCCTGCAGTTAAATAAGGTTTGATGCGAGGCCAAACTTCTATTTGTGCTGCATCAGAAAGAAGATATTGAATAATTGTTGCCTTTTGGCAAGCTTCTTCTATTTCAAACAAAGTTTCACCAGGAACCCAACCATCAGCAACTGCTTTGTCCCAAGTTTTTCCGCCTTTGCGTTGTCCTACAATAACGTTGAAACCATTATCGCGGAGATTTAAAGATTGTCCAGGACCTTGAACTCCGTATCCAATAACAGCAATGGTTTCGTTTTTCAACACTTCACGTGCTTTTTCCAATGGAAATTCTTCGCGAGTTACCACATTTTCAATAACACCGCCAAAATTCATCTGAGCCATAATTCAAATTGTTTTTTGTAAAAATTAGGTCGCAAAGGTACAAATATTTTTCTCCTTTTTAGAAAGAAGAGAAGATAAAATATTTTCCTTTTTTGTTTTTTGAGTTTCGTACTTTAGGTGAAACAAAAAAATGTTTCTCTTATTTCAATCTTTTTTTTTCTTACTTTTGTTCACTTTTTTAATAAAAAGAAGATGAAAAAAAGACTCCTTTTTCTTGTTATTCTATTTTGTTATTTGACTGACGTGTCTGCGCAGAAATTTCTTTGGGATGTCGATTTCGCTTTTCAGTTTGATAATCGCGAATACAAGAGTACTTTGGCAAGGTCGGAAACATTCTTTGGGGCGCGGTTGGCTCCTGAGGTTGGGCTTGGTTGGGATGATCCCAAGAAAGGAACCCATTCGTTGATGTTTGGTGGCGATGCTATTTTTGATTTTGGTGCAAAAAAATTTAAAGTACTTCCAGAATTGACGGTTTATTACGCATATAATTCTGAAAAATTTAATGCTTATGCAGGAGTTTTGCCGCGACGAAAAATGATAGGCCATTATTCAAATGCGTTTTTGAGCGATTCTATTCGTTTTTACGATGCAAATATGGAAGGTCTTTTGTTGCAATATTCTGATGATGAGTTGCTGAAAAATGGGGGAGGCAACGTCGAAATAGGTATTGACTGGAATAGTATGTATTCAAAAGAGCTTAGGGAGAAGTTTCTTATTTTTTCGGCGGGGCACTTTTATTATCGTTGGTTCAATTTGGGTTACAACTTTTCGATGTATCATTTCGCGGGAAGTGAGCAACAGAAAGGCGTTGTGGACAATGTTTTATTTAGCCCATATTTAGGTTTTGATGTAACTTCGCTTGTTCCTCTTGATACTTTATATGTGAAAACAGCTTATTTGTTGGCATACCAATTTGATCGACGTAATGTTGAAAAACCCATTTATCCTCAAGGTATGCAAATTGATGTTGGGATAGAAAAATGGGGCATTGGTGTTTATGATGCTTTTTATTATGGAAAAAATCTAATGCCATATTTTGAAAAATATGGTCATGGATTGTATTGGAGTGAAGATTTTTACCGAACGAATCATAAAATTTATAATCGTTTAGAGGTGTATTGGTATCCTTTGAAACGTAGTTGGCTCGATGTTAAAATCCGTTCTGTACATCATTTTGAAGGAAAACGTTGGGGGTGGCAACAACTTGTTACTTTGAATGTGAATGTTGGCCAAAAGATGTTTGGTGGTGTAAAAACATGGAGAAAAAAACGCTCCGATAAGGTGGAAAACAAGGAATAATTATTTTTTTTATGAGAATAGGAATTATGGGAGCTATGTCGGAAGAAATTGACGGCATAGTGGCAAAAATGACAGAAAAGAAAATAACCGAGAGTTGTAATCGTATTTTTTACGAAGGTCAGTTTTTTGGAGTAGATGTTGTGGTGGTTTTTTCGCGTTGGGGAAAGGTGGCTGCTGCCATTACCGCTACAACCTTGATTACTCGGTTCAATGTGGATAAGGTTATTTTTACTGGTATTGCAGGAGCGATTGTGCCCGATTTGAATATGGGCGATATTGTGGTTGGGCAACATTTTTTTCAGCATGATATGGATGCTCGTCCTTTTTTGCGCAGATACGAAATTCCTCTTTCGGGCCTAACTTCTATTGCTTCTCTTGAGAGTGAAATAGAATTGGCGAGCAACGCAGTGCACAATTTTTTGAAAAAAGAGAAAGATTTTCGTCAGACACTTATTGCTCACCAAATAAAAAGTCCAAAAATGTATTTGGGCGATATTGCAAGTGGCGATTTGTTTGTTTCGGGTTCGCAACGGAAAGCAAATATCAACCGAAATTTGCCTTCGGTTTTGTGTGTAGAAATGGAGGGTGCGGCGGTTGCTCAGGTGTGTTTTGATTTTAACGTTCCGTTTGCTGTAATTCGTACTATTTCAGATGTGGCAAACGAGAATCCAAACATTGATGTGGAAGAGTTTAATTATTTCAAAAACAACTTAGCTGCACAATATGGATTTTTTATCTTGAGAGAATATGTCCAACTTCTGTCTTGACGGAACTATGAATTACAAGGAAACATTGCAATATCTTTATGCTCAAACTCCAATGTTTCGGCAAAAAGGAACTTCTGCTTACAAGGAGGGTTTGGATAATACTTTTTTTTTAGACGAGTACTTCAATCATCCGCATCAGAATTATAAAACCATTCACGTTGGAGGAACTAACGGAAAAGGTTCTACTTCACATCTTTTAGCGTCTGTTCTGCAATGTGCAGGTTATAAAGTTGGGCTTTATACGTCGCCTCATCTGAAGGATTTTAGAGAACGAATTCGCGTCAATGGGGAGATGATTCCCGAGCAACGTGTTGTCGATTTTGTTTCTCAACACAAACAAATGATAGAACAACGTTGTTTGTCTTTTTTTGAACTGACAACGGCATTGGTTTTTTTGTATTTTGCCGAAAAAGAGGTTGATGTTGCAATCGTTGAGGTTGGGCTTGGCGGACGGCTCGATTGTACCAATGTGATTCGTCCTGAACTTTCAATTATTACTAATGTAAGTTTCGATCATGTAAGTATTTTGGGTGATACGTTGGAAAAAATTGCTACCGAAAAATCGGGAATTATAAAGAAAAATATCCCTGTTTTGATTGGCGAGTGTAAAGATGAGAATATAAAAAACATATTTATAGAGAAAGCAAAAGAAAATGATGCTCCAATATGTTTTGCACAGAATTATGAATACCTGGAG
>JAGCIZ010000264.1 GCA_017648235.1 Paludibacteraceae bacterium | reverse complement strand
TCCAAAAAAGTGGAAATTTTTACACAATCGCACAAAGAAGAGGCTCAAGCAATGCATTGGTCGTGCGATGGAAATCCGGAATACGTTCTTGAGGCTTGCGAAAAATCAGAACGTGGAACCGACATTGTTTTGCACATCGATGATGAGAATAAAGATTTCCTCGAAACTGCTCGCATTGAAGGTCTTTTGAAAAAATACTGCAAATTTTTGCCAATACCTATTGTTCTAGGCAAGAAAAAAGAGTGGAAAGATGGCAAGGAAGTTGAAACCTCTGAAGATAATGTAATAAATAATGTGAATCCTGCGTGGACTCGCAAACCATCTGATTTGCAGGAGGATGATTATAAGAACTTTTATCAAGAACTTTATCCTTTCTCCTCGGATCCACTTTTTCATATCCATTTGAATGTGGATTATCCATTCAATCTCACAGGAATTCTTTATTTCCCAAAAGTGAAAAGTAATCTTGATTTGCAGAAAAACAAGATTCAACTTTATTGCAATCAAGTGTTTGTAACTGATTCGGTAGAGGGAATTGTTCCTGACTTTTTAACACTATTGCATGGAGTGATAGATTCTCCAGATATTCCTCTAAATGTTAGCCGAAGCTATTTGCAAAGCGACCAAAATGTGAAGAAAATATCTAATCACATTACAAAAAAAGTTGCTGACAGTTTGAATGATATCTTCAAAAATAATCGCTCGCAATTCGAAGAAAAATGGGATAGTTTGCGTCTATTTATCGTTTATGGAATGCTTTCTGATGATAAATTCTACGATAGAGCCAAGAACTTTGTTCTGTTGAAAAATGTTGAAGGAAAGTATTATACTTTTGAAGAATACAAGCAACTTGTAGAACTTAACCAAAAGGATAAAGATGATACGCTTATTTATCTTTATTCTAACGATGCAGAAGCACAACATTCGTACATTGAGGCAGCTAAAAATAAAGGTTATGATATTCTCTTGCTTGATGGTCAGCTCGATGTGCATTGGATTAACCAATTAGAGCAGAAGTTTGAAAAAACTCGTTTTGTGCGTGTAGATGCAGATGTTGTGGAAAAACTTATTGTAAAATCGGATGCAGAAAAAGTCGCTTTCTCAGATGAGCAACGCAGTTGTTTGACAACGATTTTTTCATCGCAACTTCCAACGGTTGAAAAAGCAGAATTTATTGTTACGTTCGAAAATCTAGGAACTTCGGCCCAACCTATTGTTCTTACGCAGAATGAATTTATGCGTCGAATGAAAGATATGACTGCAGTGCAGGGTGGTGGCATGATGAACTTTTATGGAGAAATGCCAGATAGTTTCAATATGGTTATCAATTCTGCGCATCCGTTGGTTGAATCAATCTTGAAAAAAGAAGAATCTGCTTGCGGAGAAAAAACTTCTCCTATTTTGGCTCAAATTGCAGAGCTTGAGGCACGCCGTTCGGCTCTAAAAGAAAGTCATAAGGACAAAAAAGATGAGGAAATTCCTATTCCAGAAAAAGAAGAAATTGCTCAAATTGAAGATAAGGTGGCTAAACTTTCTGCTGAGAAGAAGTCTGTTTTGGAGAATTTTGCTTCTGAAGAAAAAGTTGTTCGTCAACTTGTTGACTTGGCATTACTTTCTAACAATATGTTGAAAGGAGAGGCGTTGGCACAATTTGTTAAACGTAGTATAGAAATTATAAAATAAAACAAAAAAATTATAAAAAGAGAAAAGAGGGCTCTCACATTGAGAACCCTCTTTTTTTATGATGAGAAAGAAATAAATCCTTTATTTATCATTCAAAGCTTTTGCTTGTTCAAGTGCAATATTGATA